>NZ_SJOT01000003.1:0-137576 GCF_012027795.1 Megasphaera sp. SW808 | reverse complement strand
AAGACAGGCTGCTTTTTTGACGTGCTTAGGAGAAGGCCTCGATAAATTTTTCCGCTAGGGATGAGAAATACCGGTTTTTCATCCAAATGGCAGTCAGGCGCGTATAGAGCCGCGGCTCGTCGATGGTTTTTACGTGCAGCCGCGAGTGCGTTGCCAGCGTGAAGGCCGATTGGGGAAGGATAGCCATGCCCAAGCCGGCGTTGGCCCACAGGAGGCTCGTGCGGGCGTCGTCGCTGCGGCAGAAGATCGTCGGCGTCATGTTTTGGGCGGCGCACGTATCCTGAATGAGCTGGTCGAAGCGGCGGTAAATGATGAGGGGTTTGTCGGCCAGTTCCTTTAGGGAGACCGTATCGCGGCGGGGACACCAGTCCAGGTCGTCGGTCAAGGCCAGGACCATGGGCTCTTCGCCGAGGAATTTATAATGAAAGGGTTCGTAATTGAAAGGTGTGCGGACGATGCCGATTTCGATGAGGCCCTTCGTCAGGAGGTCGATGATCTTAAAGGTATTGCCGTCGTACACCTCGAAGCGCACGCCGCAGTACTGGCGGTGAAACTGCTGCATGAAGGGACGGAGGATGACGCTTCCTGACGACGATACCATGCCGATGGACAAGGTGCCGTAGACGCCTTCCTTGAAGTCCTTGATTTCCCGCAGCGTCGAATCGGACAGGTTGATGATCTGCTGGGCCCGGCGAAACAGGATTTTTCCGGCGTCGGTCAGCTCCGTCTGCCGGGAGCCGCGCTTGAACAAGGCGACGCCCAGCTCGTCTTCCAGATGCTTCATCTGCTGGCTCAAGGGAGGCTGGGCCATGTGCAGTTTTTTGGCCGCCGCCGTGATTTGGCCTTCTTCGGCGACGGTAATAAAATAAAGTAGTTGGCGAATGTCCATGTAAGGCACCTCTTTATATATGATTTTCATATGTATGGGCAACAAAACCAATATTTTTAATATATCTTTTATCATGCTATAATTAGGGACGAAAAGAATCGGAAAGGAGTTTTCTCATGGAACAACCTATTATGAATAAGCCGCGGGATCTTCATTTTTTTTGGACGTTATTTAAATCGACCTTTCTTATCAGCATGTTTACGGTAGGCGGAGGCTTTGTTATCATTCCCCTGCTCAAGGCCAAGTATGTCGACGAATACCAGTGGATTAACGACAAGGACGCATTGGATATGGTGGCTATTGCCCAGTCCATGCCGGGCGTTATTGCCGCCAATAGCGCCATCATTCTGGGATACCGCATGGCCGGCGTCCTGGGGACGATGGTGGCACTTGTCGCTACGATTTTGCCGCCGCTGATTACGTTATCTGTTATTGCTTACTGCTATGATTATTTTGTTCAAAATGAAATCATACGGCTTATTCTGCGCGGCATGCAGTGCGGTGCGACAGCTCTCATTCTCAGCGTAGGCATCGACTTGCTGGCAAAGCAGGTCAAGAAAAAGCTGGCGTTGCCTTTGCTGATTATTATCGTAACCTTTGCAGCTAACTTATGCTTCGATTTTAATATCATGCTCTTGGTGCTGATTGACGGCGTTGTTGGCTTCTTGTTCATGAGAGCGGCTAAATATAACTAGGAGGGGTAGCATGTTGTACGTATTGCTTTTTTGGGAATTTTGCAAAGTAGGATTATTCTGTGTCGGCGGCGGATATGCTTCTATGCCCCTTATTCAGCACTGTGTCGTCGATACGTATCATTGGTTGTCTATGAGTGAATTTGTCGATATTTTTACCATTTCCCAAATGACGCCGGGGCCAATTGGTATCAATGCAGCCACTTTTGTCGGAACAAAGATTGCCGGCGTCGGCGGCGCTGTATGCGCGACGGTAGGCTTTGTTACGCCATCCTTCTTTATTGGGCTGGCGTTGGCGCGTATTTTTCTGAAATACGGAGATATCGGTCCGGTACGCGGTATTTTAAACGGTCTGCGCCCGGCTGTCGTAGCCCTTATCTGCGCCGCCAGCATCAGCTTTATTTGGCTGGCATTGTGGAACACCGAGTCGATGCCTCATGATTTTGCTGATTTTAACGGCAGTGCATTGGTCATATTACTGGCTGCACTGGCAGCTGTACGCAAAAAGATCGGCGTTATCAAGGTGCTTCTCGGTTCCGGCATCTTAGGCCTCTTATTTGGCCTGGCCGGTTTCCTGCAATAGATACTGGCCGGGAATGGCGGCGATAAACCGGCTTGGCCCGTAGACGTGCTTTCCCTCGCGGCGGTGCCAGCTTAGGAACAGCCGTTTCCTGGCTCGCGTCATGGCGACGTAAAACAGCCGCTTTTCCTCGTCGAGCTCGCGGCTGTCATCGGCGGCGCGGGACAAGGGAAAGACGCCGTCCTGAAGACACGCTAAAAATACATAATCGAATTCCAGCCCCTTAGCCTGATGTACTGTAATAATCGGGATTTGGGGCTTTTTTTCCAGCAGGCTGTCCAATTCGCTGTTAGACAGGGCCGTGAGCTGGAGAAACTCCGTCAGGGCGTCGCGCGGATCCTGGCCGGGCGTGTCCGTTTCCTTAGCCAGGCTGTACAGCTTGCGGATATTTTCCATGCGGTCGATGTGCTCTTCTTGTTCTGTGCGGCTCTGCTGCCCTTCATAGTAGTCTTTTACGCCGCAGCGGAGCATGACGGCGGCGATGAGATCGCAGGGACGCTGCGTGTATGACAGCTGCCGCAGTTCATGGAGCTTTTCGCTTACAGGCTTAAACAAGGGGGCGTAGATGGCCATGCAGGACCGGCGCTGGGCCGTATAGGGGCGGATATGCTCGTCCAGGGCGTAGCGCAGGATGGCCGCCGTGGCGACGATGTCATCAAAGGCGTCGTGGCTCGACTGGGTATTCGGCGTGAAACGGCTGCTCAAATAGCTTAGCTTGTGATTGGGCAGGCTGGGATAAAAGCGGCGGAATATATCCAGCGTATCGTAATAGGCGATGTCGTCGGGGCTGTCCATAGACAGGCGGCGCAGCTCGCTGCGCAGGATGCGCAGGTCGTAGGACACGTTGTGGCCGACGATGACGGCGCCGTCGGCAAAGCGGAGAAAGTCGGCAAGGGCTTCCCTGGGATTGCGGCCTTCGCGGCGGAGCAGCTCGTCGCTGATATGATGGATATAGTATGAGTCGCCGACGCTGCGGTTGGGCCGGACGTAGGCGTTGAATTTCTCCGAGATTTCGCAGCGCTCGTTCAGGCGGATTGCGGCAATCTGAATGATGTCGTCCCGCGTCGTGTCCGTGCCGGTACTTTCTACGTCGAAGACGACGACGCTGCTTTTTTCCAATGCCGTCAGCAGCCGGCCGAAGGGATCGCCGAGGGTCAGGGCGTCGCCGTCGATGAAGTCGCACAGCCCCAATCCCAGTCGGCGGTACGACGGGCTTTCAATAGTATCGATGGTACGGCGGCCGATGCGCTCGGCAAAGCGCAGGAGGATGCGCTTCAGGCTCAGAGCGTCGTGCTTGTTCATCGTCAGGCGCAGAAAGGCCGCGACGTCCTTGCATTCCTGCCGTTTAAACAATTGAAACTGGTCGATCATCGTAAAGGGCAGGCGCCGTTCCGGCGGCAGGCCTTCATTGTGCGAACGGACGCCGTTCCAAATGACCTTATTGCAGCGGTTCGTCCGGGTCATGATGCAGGCTTTGGTTCGTTCCTGCGGCGGCAATGCGGCGATTTGACGGAATATCCAGCGCGCTTCATCCATGAAATGGGCCGTTTCCACAGCGACGATGGGCTCGCCCTGCTCATGGCCGGCAGCCGTGCCGGGCGCAGGATAGAAGGAGGCGACAGACGGGCCGAACAGGTTGGCGAGACAGGCCGACGACGCCTGGAGCAGCGTTTCCGTAGCCCGGTAATTTATCGTAAAGGTGATGCGGACAGGACGGTAGTCCGCAGTGAAGCGGCGCAGTATGGCATCGGGATGAGATCCGCGCCATTCGTAAATGGTTTGAAAATAGTCGCCGCAGAGGAGGACGATACGTCCCGGAAACAGACGGGAAATGAGGTCGTATTCGATGTCGCTCGTATCCTGCATTTCGTCGATGGCGATGTAGGCGAAGCGATTTTGCCAGCGCCGGCATACGTCGTCCTGCCGCAGCAGGAGAGAGGCGCGGACGATGAGGTCTTCAAAATCCAGGGCATGATTGGCCGACAATGCCGCGGTGTAATGCTCCATGAGGCCGACGCCGTTTGTTGCCAGCCACTGCTCCAGCTCGGCGTCGACGCTGTCCGTATAATTCGTGCAGAACGAGCGGAGACGGCCGGCGTCCCGGCAGATAGCCGCGGCGCCGGAGGCGAAGTCGGCCAGTACGTCGCCGCTTTGGCAGTCATGAAGGGCGCAGTATTTTTTGGATGCTTCTATGAAATTTTGTATATTCTGCATCCTTCCCCGGGCCGATACGTCGAGAGAAAGGGGCAGGCTGGCGACGATGTTTTTGCAGTCCTCGTCGTCGTAGACGAGAAAATCGCTGCATACATCGGAGCCGGCCTTGCTTTCTTCCTTGATAAGAGAATAGCAAAAGCTGTGAATGGTCTTGACGACGACGTCGAGGCCTTTTTCGTGTGCCGTAGAAAAAATTCGGTTTTTCAATTCTTTGCAGGCCCTGTTCGTGAAGGTCAGGCAAAGGATCTGGGAGCCTGCGGCTCGCCCCGACTCGACGATAGCGGCGACGCGTCGGGCCAGTACGTTGGTTTTTCCCGTGCCGGCCGGCGCGTTTAACAATATATGATGGTCTAAATCGGCAACGACGGCGCGTTGCTCGGCGTTTAAGCCATGCAGGACAGCTTCATCCATAGGCGGGACTCCTTTCGGTCTGTAGAAATACTATGCTAATCATACCATAAAAATAGGGGCTTTAAAAATTTGGCCGAACCGTCAATTTCCGTCAATACCAGTCAGCCGAAGTCTATTATGAGCTGTACATGAAGCAATTCTGAGAGATGTATTAAAATCGGCAGTTTGCACATTAAGGGAAGATTAAATTTTTCAGCGGCCGCTCCGGGACGTGGTATGATGACGGTGTAACCCCGACGAGAAAGGAGGAGCATCATGGCTGAGTATATGAGGCCGTCACGGCCGGCCTTTCGCGGCACGGCTCATGAAATCGTATCGGATTTGCTGGCTTACGCCGCCGATTCCGGTGCCAGCGACATTCACGTCGAGCCGATGGACCGAACCGTCCGCATTCGCCTGCGCCGCGACGGCGTGCTGGTAGCCATAGGGGAACTGCCGGCGGAACGCCTCGACGCGGTGACGGCGCGCATCAAAATTTTGGCCAGCCTGGATATTGCCAACAAGCGTCTGCCGCAGGACGGACGGTTCGTCTGGCAGGATGGACGCCGTCCTATCGACATGCGCGTCAGTACGATGCCGACGATTCGCGGCGAAAAGACGGTCATTCGATTGCTGGACGCCGGCCAGGTAACGCTGAATCTGGACTGCCTGGGCCTTGGCGGCGATGTGGCGGCGCTGCTGCGGCGGCTGACGAAGCGGAGCAGCGGATTGTTTCTGTACAGCGGCGCGACGGGCAGCGGCAAGACGACGACTTTATACGCCGCCCTGCAGGAGCTGCACCAGCCGGAAGTGAGCATCGCTACGCTGGAAGATCCAGTGGAATATAAATTGGAAGGAGTCTGCCAAAGTCAGATTCATGTAAAGTGCGGCTTGGAGTTTCACAACGGTCTGCGGGCTCTTCTGCGGCAGGACCCGGATATCCTGGTCATTGGCGAAATCCGCGACGTCGAGACAGCCCGCATCGCCATCCGCGCGGCATTGACGGGGCACCTCGTATTCAGCACTCTCCATGCGGCCAGCGCGGCGGAGGCGCCGATACGCTTAATTGATATGGGCATCGCTCCATATTTAGTTGCTGACGCCCTCATCGGCATTACGTCGCAGCGCCTGGCCCGCCGTTTGTGCAGCCGCTGCCGCAGGCAGGAACAGCCCGGCAGCCCGTCGGCTTTTACGCATCAAGGATGCGGACATTGCTTTCACAGCGGGTATGACGGCCGGTTCTGCTTGTGCGAGGTGCTGCCTGTAGGCGAACACGTCAAGGTCCTTATTCGGCAAAGCGGAAGCGCTTCCGCTATCGCAGGGGCCGCAGCCTTGGATGGAGCTATATTTACGAAATCCCTGGTGCAGCGAGCCTTATCCGAGGGCTGGACCGACGCGGAGGAAATCGGCCGCGTTTACAACGTAGGAGACGAACTATGGACATAGCCGCCGTGCTTGCCGCCGCCGTCCACTCGAAAGCGTCGGACGTTCACTTGCAGGAAGGGCGTTTGCCTCTGCTGCGCTTGGGAGCGGAGCTATTTCCCTGGGGGAATTATCGTGTAGGAGGTGAAGAGATTTCCGCGTGGCTGCAAGCCTTGGGTCAGCCTTTTTGCGGACAGCCCTATGTGTCGACGGCCTTTTCCTGGGACGGGCGCGTCCGCTGCCGCCTTCATGCCAGCCGCGAGCAAGCCGGCGTTCACGTCGTCGTGCGGATGCTGTATCCCCTCGACATGCTGCCGCCTGACGGCGACGAGGCCTTGCTGCAGCGGCTGAGCGGACTGGACGACGGCTTGGTGCTGGTGTGCGGGCCGACGGGGAGCGGCAAGACGACGGCCTTATGGCGCATACTGCGTTGGGCGAACGCCAACCGCCGCTGCCACATCATCACGCTGGAAGATCCCGTTGAATATATCGTGCCGGGGGAGCTGGCCCTTATCAGCCAACGGGAGTATGGGATTCACTTCCAGTCCTTTGCCGAAGGGGTACGGGAAGCACTGCGGCAGGACCCGGATATACTGCTTGTCGGTGAAATGCGCGACAGGGAGACCATGGACGCAGCGCTGACGGCAGCGGAAACAGGGCATCTCGTCTTCGCTACCCTCCATACCCGCTCGGCAGCGCAGGCCGTCAGCCGCATGGCCGGAGCCTATGCCGGTGCGGAACAGGAAGAGATGCGCTGCCGCCTGGCTATGGTATTGCAGGGAATCTTGGCTCAGCGCCGGGGCGATGGAACAGGCGGCGCTTATGTTGCCAGGGAAATCTTGCTGCATACGCCGGCCGTTGCCCAGCTCATCCGCAGCGGCAGGGAGCATCAGCTGACGACGGTTATGCAGACCGGCGCGGCCTTGGGGATGCGGACGATGGAACAAGCGCTGCAGCGGCATAGGCGGAATCTGATATGAAACGATTTGTTGTGACATGCATCGACATGCACGGACGAAAAATGACGTACAGGCTGACGGCTCCCAGCTCGGAATCGGTTCGCGCCATGGCTCGGCGTCGTTCCTGGCAAATCGTAGCGATGGAAGAAACGACGCCCCTTTTGGCTTTGGTATTCCGTCTCCGTCCTTTTTCCTATAAGACCTTGTCCCTCTTGTTTTACCAGCTGGGCGCGATGACCCGGGCCGGCATTCCCTTTGTGCAGGCCTGCCGGCTTTTATTGCACGACGTGACGAGCAAAAAGCAGCGTCAGGCCATGAAGCTGGCCGTCGACTATATGGAAAAAGGAATGGCTGTGTCGGAAGCATTAGGGCAAACCGGGTTATTTCCTTCGCTGGTCTGCCGCATCGTCAGCGCTGGCGAGCGGGCCGGCAATTTAGAGCAGATGCTGTATCTTCTGGGTCAATATTACGAGCAGGCAGATAAGCAGCGCCGTTTTATGATGGACGCCTTATCGTATCCGCTGTTTCTCATGGTCTGTACGACGGCTATGGCAGTCGGTATCGTCGCGTTTATCCTGCCTGTATTTGAAGCTATGTTTGAGCAGATGCAGATGCCGCTGCCGGCGATGACGGCGTATATGCTGGCCGGGGCGCATATATTGCAGTCTTACGGCGCTGCGCTGGCCGCAGGAACTGTTACGGGTATTGCGTCGCTGTTCCTTTTGCTGCGCCGGCCCGGCGTGCGGCGGTATACAGAAGACAAGCTGTTTTCCATTTCGGTATTGCGGCGTCTGTGCGTGATTTTTTGCTGGCAGCGGTTCAGCCAAATGCTGGCCGTGCAGATACGGTGCGGCATTCCCTTGCTGGACGCCTTGGACGACGGGGCCGCCGTCGTACCCGTCGATTGGTTTCGCCGGGCAGTGAATCAGGCGGCGCGGCGGTTAGAAAACGGCACCTCCTTCAGCCAGGCTGTACGATTAGGCCAGTTTGGCACGCCGTACATCGAGACGATGCTTTTGGTTGGCGAAACGACGGGGCGGTATGAAGATGCTCTGCAGGCTGTTTCCGAGTATTACCAGTGGCGCATCCAGTCGCGTCTGTCCGTCGTACGACGTTTGGCAGGGCCCTTGATGCTCCTTGTCGTCGGCGCTGTTATAGGAACACTTGTTATCTCATGTATGCTGCCGCTGCTGGATATGGCGGCAGGCATGGTACCGTAAGAAATGAAAGGAGAGTTGTGTAAATGTTTATTCGCATTCGTTTATGGTTATCTTCGTCCCGACGGAGAAAAAACGGGTTTTCTCTGCTGGAAATGCTGGTTGTCGTCAGTATCATTTTGATTTTAGCTACTGTAGCCGTGCCGAAGTTCACGTCGGCCGGGAAAACGGCGAAAATTGCTAAGATTGAGGCTGATTTGCATACGATCAGCAATGCGGCGGCGCTGTATGAAGTCGAAACCGGCGCGTATCCCAATTCCGTCGACGACTTGGTAAAAAAGGGCAGCTCCGGCAAAGCCTATCTCCAGTCTAAGCCGACATTGCCGGACGGGACGGAATACAGCATTAACCGCGAAGGCGTCGTGTCCGGTGTATTTGACGGCGTGACCTATGATTCGGCGGCCAGCCATCGGACGACAGCTGCGGAGAGCGGCTGATGACTGAGAGATGACCGGCGATACGGCTGCTGCTTTGAGCTGGGGATACGGCCTATGGCTGGCGGTCATGGCCTTATGTACGATTGTCGTCATCTATACGGATATATCCTGGTATTGGATTCCCGATGGGATTGTATGCGTTGCGGCGTTGGCCAACGGGGCCGCCGCAGCAAGCGGCCTCGTAGTGCCCTGCAGTGCAGTCAGCATCGGTTTTGCCTTGTCCTTTGCCCTGCTGTACTTTCTGTATCCGCAGGGCATCGGCAGCGGCGACGTCAAGCTGGCGGCGGTCCTGTGCCTGGGTTGCAGCGGCTCGACGGCCTATATCATGACGACGGCCGCCTTCCTGTCGGCTTTGATTGGGGCGGCTGCGTGGCGGCTCTATGCCGGAAAGAGCTGCATTCCCTTCGGCCCGTTTTTGTGGATAGGATGGTGGATAGCCTTTGCGGCAGGAGAAGAACTTATGGCTTGGATGGCTGGCTAAGGCATGCCGGCGGCGCGAAAACGGCTATCTGCTGATGGAATACATCGTGCTGCTCGGATTGATGGGGTTATTTTTTACGTTGGCACTGCCTAAGATGATCTGGGATTCCCACCGTTATGCCGTAGACGTCATGACGCGGGAAATCGCCGCCGACCTGCAGCGCATGCGCCAGCATTCCCTGACGAACGGGACGGCCGATATGGACGGATGGACGTTGTCGCTGCGAAAAGACAAGTATGTCATCATGCAGCGGTATACTGTCCATAAAACGAGGATATACCCGGAGGGGATTACAATTCCTACCGGGAAAAGCGGACGAAAGGACTTTACGTTTGATGGCAAAGGAAGACCGCAGAGCGATATGGAACTTACTGTCGCCAGCTCCGGCAATCAGCCGTATGAAAAGAAAATTATCGTGGCGGCTCAGACCGGCCGTATCCGAATCGAATAAGAAAAACGGGTTTCTGCTGGTCGATGCCGTAACAGCGTCCGTTATAGGCGTTCTCCTCTTTACGCCGGCATTGATGCTGACGGCCCAGGCCGTTTCGGCTTATCGGCAGGCCCGTCACATTATCGGAGCCGCCGTTGCCGGCCGTTCGGAGATGGAAACGCTGCGCGGAGAAGGGAAAAACTTTTCTTTGCAGAAGGAGGTGACGGGGCTGCGCGGCACGTATACGCTGCACAGCCAGGCTGAGAGCATAGACGGCTTGTATATTCGGTACAGAGTGGAGGTGCAGGACCCTGATGGAGGCGTTCACGTTTTTATCCGCCTGGCGGAGTCGGAAGAAAGCTAACGGGTTCGTACTGACCGAACTCGCAGCGGCTCTGGCCGTCGCGGCGATCGTCATGGCGGCAATTCTGCCGATGCTGGTGCAGACGGCGGCAAACTGCCGCTACGGCGAAAGCTGGGAAGAATTATCCCGCCAGGGCATGGTGATGGAAGAAACGATATTCGGCGTACTGCGTTTCGCCCGGAATATCGAGGTATCGGCTAAGACGATACGGTGCCGCGACGAACAAAACGGGCTGACGGGATTTTCTGTCAAAAACGGACGGGTATACCGTTTGCTGAGCAACGGCAGCGAACAGCCTTTGACAGGTTCGGTAAAGGCCGGACTGCGGGAAGACCGCATCAGCGTGCGCTCCCAGGGTGACAGGCCCTATTTTTCCGCCACTGGAGAAAAAATACACGTTCATATTGAGCTGTACGACGCCTATACAGGACAATCCTGGCCCTGCGTGCTGACCGTTACGCCGCTGCCCTGCCAATGGGAGGATGCGGCATGAGACGAAAAAACGGGTATATGACGTTCTGCATCTTGGCGCTGGGGACAGCGGCGCTGCTGCTGGCTGCGTCGGCTGCCCATTTATCTGCCCAGTACGTCCGGTCTGCCCGTCAATACGAAGAAGCCGTCCAGTTATCCTATGCTTCGGAAAGCGCTCTGCTGGCGAGCTGGAACGACTTATGCAGCCGGCGGTGGCAGGATGTGCCGGAACGGCGGACATGGGTTTTTAACGATGTATGGGGAATTGCCGAAGGGGGACAGCGCATAGAAATCCAATGCGTCGCGTCGCCATATTCTCTGCCGTTTAACGGCGTGCTGCGCGCGTCGGCCGTTTCGGACCATACCCTTTTGAAGCGAACCTGCGCCCTGCAGTTCCGGGTGCAGAAAGGCGACGACGGCAGTGCCTCTTTCGTTGTCCGGCAAATTGTGTATTAAGGAGGGCATAAGAATGAGTATAGGCCAAGGCCATCGGGCCCGCATATGGCTGTCGCAGCGGCACATATATGTTCTGAAAACGGAAACGAGCTGGTACGGCGGCGTCCGGAGCCGGCAGCTCTGCATTTATGATTGTCCTGCCGACTGGCTCACATGGCCTGAGAAAATCAGGAAGTACCTGGGAGATATTATTTCTGTATATGGACTGCAGGGCTATACGGTGTATCTTCTGCTCAGCGGGCCATCGTTGCTGTGGAAAGAGTTGAAGCTGGCGACGAAACGAAAGGAAGAGGCGCGAAGCATGGTCGTATGGGACGAGGCGATTGGCGACGGCAGCACGGCGTACGCCTTTGACTTAGCACGAACTGCAGAACCGCCCGAGGGGGCCCTGTACAGCTGGATGAGCGCCGCCTATCCCTACGATATGGTAGCAGATATGATTCAGACGCTGCGATCCGGGAATTGCTGCGTCAAGAGAATCGACGTTCTTCCGGCGGCGGCAGGACGCTTATGCCCGTCCGGGACTGGAACTCTATATCTGTGCGAACCGGTGCTGATCCATGTGATTCGGCTGAAGTCGGGATTTCCCCTATCCTATGCCTGCACTTCGGCGCTGCCGGAAGATGGACTGCTTTGGCAAGAGGAACAAGGACAGATGTGTTGCGGATTGTGGTACGATGAAGCGTGCGAAACGTGGTCTCTTCCGCCGGTATCAGAGCCTGTGAAACAAGATATGGATCGGTGGGAATTAGTATATCCGGCTGCCGTACTGGCAGCGTATTAGGAGCGGCGTATGGAATTCAATTTAATCCCGCAGGAACAGCAAACTTCATCATGGTCCTTTTTGGCGCTGCGGTTGAATAAAAAAATTGCTGTGCTGCTGGTTCTCGTGATTCTGGCCGTCGGTGCGGCCGGTGCGGTATTTCAGATGCAGACGATTTGGGAACAAGAACGGTTTACGGATCAGGCTTTTCCCATTCAGCGGCGTATTATGCAGCAAAATGAGTGGGAACGAAAGCTGCGCGAGTTGAAAGAACGGCGCGACGCAGACCAACGAAAGCGGCTTCATTGGCCGGAGATTCTCGTGTGCCTGGCCGATACCAAGCCAGATGGGGCATTTGTAGAAAAAATCGAAATGCGTCGCCATGTGCTGTCAATATCTGGCACGACGAATGAAATCGGCTCTGAGAGGAAATGGCAGGACGCCCTGCGTCGCCAGCCTTCTGTGCGTTCGGCTTCGGCCAGCCGCATGAAGCAGGCGGGACAGACGGCGGAAACGGCGTTTCAGCTGGAGGTAGAATGGGCGAATGATGAACAAGATACTTCACGACAAAAGGCATAAACAATTCCTTTGGTATATCCTTTTGGCACTGCTTTTGCTGTCCTCCGTCCATTGTGCCTACTGGTACCGGCAATGGCAAGCGTGGAAGACCGTTAACAACCGCATTTGTTCCTATAAAACGGCAATGGAGTGGAAAGATCGGGAAGACATTATCAGAAAATGGCAGGGAACCGATGAAGACGCACTGAACGTCGTACAGCGGCAGGCCGATGCGTGCGGCTTACAAGTACTGTCGTTTTATACCTCGCCGCAGGAAAAAAGCCGATATAATGTAGAATTAAGCGGGTCTTACGGGAGCTACATTCATTTTTTCAATCAAATGGAACGAGAAGGCCCCTTGTTCTCCGTTTCTTTAGAGCGTATGGAACGATGCGGCGACGCAGTATTGGCTGTCATAAAAATTTAAATATATATTTTAGCGAGACATACTCCTCACTCAGACTAATATATTTGATATTTGTCTGAATGAGGAGTATTTTTTAATAATTATTATTGCCGTTTGGTCTAATCGGGCTATTTTTATGTCTGATTGGAGTAGATTTTTTTTCATATCCTTGATATCATATACGTGCATTTTATTATATGAATACAATAATCAATATCTTAACAAAAAATAATCAGTAAAGGAGATGGAGAACAGTGGCGCAAAAAAATATCAAAAGCGCTGAAAAGGGGACATGGGAAAGCGTAGCGTGTACTCTGGGGTTATGGGTTATTTTTGTTTCTGCCGCCGCGTTATGCATATAAGCTTTGTGAACGGCAAAATGTATCGAGTCATTATAGCATTCATATAAGTTAGTAACTATAATCATTAAGGAGTGTAGTAAATGGAAGGATTCGCGTATTTTCTGCATTTATTTCACAGCGGCGGCCTGGTTATGTATCCGCTGCTGGCCCTGTCTATTTTTACGGTAGCCATTGCGATTGAACGGTTTTACTATTACCGGGCCAATCGTCGGGATTCGAAAAAGTTTTTTACCGGGGTTGATCATGCTATTCGTGATCAGCAATGGGATACGGCGGAAAATTTCTGCCGGAAATTCCCTACGGCTATCAGCCGCATTATTGCCAGCGGCCTCCGGCATAAGGATGATGAAAAAGCCATGAAAGATGCTTTCAATGAACAGATGACGATTGAATCCATCGCCTTTCGCCGCTATCTCGATTACCTCAGCGCTATCGTCACGATTGCGCCGCTTCTGGGGCTTCTCGGCACAGTAACAGGCATGATCAGCACGTTCAGCGTTTTAGACAGCGGCGCCGGTGCCGCGGCGATTACCGGCGGTGTCGGTGAAGCCCTTATTGCGACGGCGTCGGGGTTGTGCGTGGCGATCATTGCTTTCTGCGTATATACCTACTTTGATCATCAGCTGGACACCATTGTGACGGATACGGAAAAGCTGTGCCTTACCGTAGTGAACGCCAGAAATGCAAGGTAGGAGGTAAGGCTGATGTTTACGAATGTCAGGATGAAAAAGAAACCGGCTTTTATGATTATTCCGATGATTGATATTATCTTTTTCCTGCTTGTGTTTTTTATGATGAACAGCCTGCAGACCGTGGCGCAGAAAGCGCTGTCCGTCCAGCTCCCTCAGGCTCAGAGCGCGGCGGCGCCTGTGCAGATGCCCATTATCCTGACGGTTGATGCGGAAGGGCATATTACGATGGATAATCGTCCTGTCAGCTTTGACGAAGCATCGAAACTGAT
Source organism: Megasphaera sp. SW808 (assembly GCF_012027795.1). Taxonomy (NCBI): domain Bacteria; kingdom Bacillati; phylum Bacillota; class Negativicutes; order Veillonellales; family Veillonellaceae; genus Megasphaera; species Megasphaera sp. SW808. The sequence continues at coordinate 123,524 of NZ_SJOT01000003.1, read as the reverse complement.
GAAGCGGCACATGGCAGAAAATGCCAACGCCGCCGTAATTCTGCAGGCCGACCGCCGTACGGCTCATGGTCAGGTAGTTGCTGTCATGGATATGTTGAAATCAGCTGGTGTTAAGCGTCTGGCCATCGCTGCAGAACAGAAGGGATGACGCCTATGCGGGAAATTTCATGGATACGAGCCTATGCCGGCTCGGCAGTAGTCCACCTGCTTGTCGTAGGCGCGGCGGCTATGTTTCTTGCCGGAGCTGTGATGCAGCAGGAACAACAGCAGATGTATGTCATAGATTTAGACGCCAGCGAACTGTCTAGTGCTGGCAGCGGGCATGCCGGCGGCGGCAGCGGCGGCGAACTGTTCCCGGAAAAGCTGTCTGAAACAGCCGTAGCCGAGCGTGTGGCGCAAATAGATGCCAGCCAATCGGCTATTATGCCTCATCCGCAGTTGTCAGATGCCGTGCCGGAACCGGCTCCCGGCAATCAGCCCGTTCCGGCTGCCGCCAGTTCGTCTGCTGCTGGCGGAGGTGGTGCCGGCAGCAGTGCGGGAGCTGGCAGCGGTACGGGTACTGGCTCAGGCGTCGGAGACGGAACAGGCGATGGCCAGGGCTATGGAGAAGGTGCCGGCGACGGTCAGGGCAGCGGTTACAGCGGCGCAGAAGGGACCGGTTCATCACCGTTTGATTCCGATGGGTTCTGGTCTGCTGTCAACGCCAATAAATCCTATCCGCCTATGGCTGTCCGCCGCGGTTTGACTGGTTCCGTTACCGTTACAGTTACGCTGGACAGCAGCGGAAACTGCGTCAATGCCTATGTATCCGGCTCATCGGGACAGAGTATTTTGGATAAGGCAGCTCTTAACGCTGTATATGCCGCCTGCCCGTATCCAAATGCCAGCGGGCAGGATGTAACGGTAAACGTGCCCGTTACCTTTAATTTGAATTAATTTTCCCCCGGTTAGTCGGATCGTTTTTTTCGGTCAGGAGACCCGGAGCTGAAGAAACGAGATTTGTATCAAGTATAAAAAAATTATGCCATAAAAGGAGAGTGTATGTATGAAAACGATCGTTTTGTACTCGACGCGTACAGGAAATACTAAAAAGGTGGCCGAAGCAATTGCCGAAGCCCTGCCGGCAGGGACGCCTTGCCTTTCCGTTAAAGAGGCGCCGGCTGATATTGACAGCTGCGACTGCGTGTTCCTCGGATTTTGGGTGGACCGCGGCACGGCGGATAAGGATTCGCAGGATATGCTGAAACAGCTGACGAATAAGCACGTCGCTATATTTGCAACGTTAGGAGCCGATCCGAAGTCGGAGCATGCGGCGAAGAGCCTGGATAACGGTGCGGCCTTTTTACCGGAAGGCGTTCATGTCGCCGGAAAATTTATCTGCCAGGGCGCAGTAGACCCCAAGCTTATTGAAATGATGTACAAGCAGTTCCCCGCTGGCCATCCCCATGGCAGAACGCCGGAACGGGAGGCACTCCATGCCGAAGCAGCCAAGCATCCCGATGCTGCTGATCTGGAAAATGCCAAAGCCTTTGCGGCAGATGTCATGAAGAAGCTTGCTGCGGAATAAGGGAGACGCGCATATGAGTTTAGAAGAACTATTTCACAGCTTGCCGCCAGAGCAGCGCATTTTCCAATTCGGCGCGGAAACGGACAGCCCGCTGACGGACGCGTTTCCGCGAAAACGCGTCGTTCATGCCGGCCTGCACGGCACGGTTGTCCCGCCTGATGAATCGCAGCAGGTTTGGCAGCGCATCATGGCGTCTGCACCGGCTAAAAAGGACATCCAGACGGCGTATATACATATTCCGTTCTGCAAGACCAAATGCTTGTACTGCGGATTTTTTCAAAATGGGACGAATCAGGATGTAGAAGACCATTATGTGGACTGCCTGATTCAGGAACTGGAAGCCTCTGCTGACTTGCCGCGCTTAAAGGACAGCCTTATTCATGCCGTATTTATCGGCGGAGGTACGCCGACATCCTTGTCTCCGAAAAATGCCGGACGGCTGCTGCAGGCGATTTGCCGCTGCCTGCCCTTGGCCAATGATTACGAGCTGACCCTGGAAGGTCGTATTCATGATCTAGTACCGGAAAAGATAGACGTTTGGCTGGCAAATGGTGTAAACCGCATGTCTTTGGGCGTTCAGTCCTTTCATACAGATATCCGCCGTTCTGTCGGACGATTGGACGATGAAGAAACGGTATTGAAAAATCTGCGGAGCCTTCTTGATTACAACCAGTGTGCTGTCGTCGTCGACCTCATTTACGGTCTGCCCGGTCAGGACATGCAGGTCTGGAAGGAAGATTTGGATCTGCTGATTCAGTCCGGCGTAGACGGCGCTGATTTGTATCAGCTCAACGTTTTTGACGGCAGCGATTTGAATAAGGCTATTGCCCGCGGCGCGCTGCCGCCGGCAGCGACGACGGATTACCAGGCCGGCATGTTTGCCTTTGCCAAGACCTATCTGGAACAGCGGGCGTATCGCCGCCTGAATGTCTGCCATTGGAGCTGCAGCAACCGCGAGCGGAGCCTGTACAATACACTGGCCCGCTCCGGTTCGTCCATGTTCCCCTTCGGCAGCGGCGCCGGAGGCAGTGTAGACGGCTATTCGACGATGCTTCACCGGGCCATTGCACCGTATGAAATGTTTGTCGAAGCAGGCAAAAAGCCCTTTATGGCGCTCATGAAGCAGTCGCCGCTGCAGTCGATTGTCGATGCGGTGCAGAACCAGCTGGAAATGTGCTATATGGATTTAAATAAAATATACGCCTTTGACGACAAGCTGAAAGATCTGGAATGGCTGTATAAGCTGTGGGAGACACGCGGTCTTGTAACATATAACGGCGTCATGTATACGCTGACGGATGCTGGTCAGTTCTGGCAGGTCAACATCACGCAGACGACGTTGGAATGCATCCAGTACCTCATGACTGGGAAAATTGCCATGGTGATGGAACGCGTAGCTGCGCAAGATTCGAAGAAAACTGCGTCTATGGTAGAGGCCATGAAGCGGATGAAAGCTATGAGCGGCACGCCCAGCGTGGAAGCTATGAAAAAAATGGCTGAAGCCATGCGCCATATGAGTCAGGATGAGTTGCAAGCCATTATGAAGCAAATGAAAAATCACTCATAGATAGCTGCACTCCTCTGTGTAAAGACTGCAACGAATATCTGTTGCAGTCTTTGCCATATCTAATCGCGTGAAAAATATAACATATACATAAGTATGATATTGACAATCTATATCATAAAATTCATAATAAAGAGTAGGAGATACAGAAAATTGGCTGCGTGACAATCCAGAAAGGGGAAGCAATCATGAATACTCTTTGCCTATATTACGAAAATGCTGCGGCACGGCGCATTGCCGTCATGATCGGCAGTATACTCAGCATGAGTCGGTATGCGGAATGCCGGGAAGACGTATCGCTGCGTCAATATAAGCGGATCTTGCTGGTTTTGACGGAAAAACAGGCAGTACAGCCCTTGGCAGAGGTTGTGCAGCATGCGGAACCAGATACAATATGGGGACTCATTGTCATTGGTGATAATGAATTGTCGGTACAGCGGCTGCGCCGTCAGGCTGAAATGCTGCTGAAACGGCCTATCGCCTTGTCTGCGTTTATTCCGGCGAGTGACGTTACAGAAGGGGTCATACGTGCTGCTGAGACAATACAGCCGCCTCCGGCTGCTGTGCCGGACAGCGACAGTACGGCATGGCAGGCATTAGAAACGTTCCTGACGAGTCATACTACGGGCGTTTTAGCTACTGGATGGGGACGGAATATTCGGACGACGCCGATCGAGTACGTATATTGGCATAAAAAAATATACCTGTTCAGCGAAGGCGGACGAAAATTTGCGAATATATACCGTGATCCGCATGTCAGTTTTTCCGTATGCGAGCCATTTTCCGATTTTTCCCATTTGGCAGGACTGCAGCTGAGCGGCACGGCACAGATTCTCGAACCACAGGACGAAGGCTATGCTGCGGCCGCGGCGGCCAAGGGTATTGCTGAAGAACGGCTGCGGAAAATGCCCGTCGTCCTCCATGTCATCGAGATTTCTCCGTCTGAAGCTGTCTTTCTTTGGGGTCAATTTGCCAGAGAGGGAAAAGCTGTGCGTCAGGTATATCGATTTTAATTTAAATTAGAGCTGGTTATTCAAGAAAGGGTGCAGTATAATAATGGATACTATGCGGATGATCGAATCTTCTGAAGAGAGGGTTGTGTTTGAAATACAAAATAATACGGGTACGGCACGTCTGACGTCGTATCCCGTATATCCGGGCATCGATCTCGTCTATATAGACGCGCATATTGAATCCTTTTCCTGTCGGAGCCATCCCGTAACGCAGGGCTTGTTTGCCATCAATCATTGTGAGGAAGGCCGTATAGAATGTAATTTTCAGAACGGCGAATTTCTCTATATGGGGCCTGGCGACATGTCTGTCGGCTGGCGGCACCACCAGGAATATTGTCATTCTATTTTCTTTCCGTCAGCTCATTACCATGGGGTGTCTATTTTATGCTCCGTGTCCAAGGCTCAGCCAGTCGTTGACAAACTGCTGGAAGATGACGGTGATTTGACGGCCTTATGCAACCGATTTTGCAAAGAATCGGACTTCGGCCTTATCATGAAAGAAAATAAGAACATGCAGCATCTGTTTGAAGAATTGTATCAGGTGCCGGAAGGTATTCGCCGCCGGTACTGCCAGCTCAAAATATTGGAAATATTTCTGTTTCTTGGAACGATTCAGCCTGAGCGGAACAAGTATGTTTACGTGACAAAACGGCAGGCGGATATCGTCAAGGCCATTCATCTGGAATTACTGGAAAACCTGACGACGAAGAAACGTCTGGAAGAATTGGCTGAGGAGCATCACATTGCGCCGACGACGCTGAAGCGGTGTTTTAAAAGCGTATATGGAAGCTCTATCGGCCAACACCTGCAGGAGCTGCGCGTCAGCGAAGCGATGCGCATGCTCGCCGAGACAGAAGAAAGCGTTTTGCAGATAGCCAATCGTGTAGGGTATGCCAACAGCAGCAAATTTTCCATGCTGTTTCAGAAAATGACCGGCATGCTTCCGCGGGATTACAGGAAATCACAGCGAAAATAGAGCAGGGGCAGTGCTGCGGCGTTCCGGCCTAATAGATTAAGGAGGACGCTATGATTGATATTACGATTGGGATTCTCATTCCTTTTTTAGGAACGACGTTAGGCGCTGCCTGTGCGTATGTTGTGAAAGGACAATTGCACCAAGAACTGCAGCGGACGCTGATGGGATTTTCTGCTGGTGTTATGACTGCTGCATCTGTATGGAGTCTGCTTATTCCTGCTATGGAGCAGGCTGCTTCATGGGGAAAATGGGCTTTTATACCGGCAGTTGCCGGGTTCTGGATCGGTGTTGCCATGCTGCTTCTTCTCGACCGCTGTGTGCCCCATCTGCACCTGAACAGCGACGAGCCGGAAGGGATACGGGCACATTTGAAAAAGACGACTATGCTCGTATTGGCTGTTACGCTGCACAATATTCCGGAAGGCATGGCTGTAGGCGTCGTGTATGCTGCGTTTTTGTCGGGGCAGGAAGGAATAAGCCTGGCTGGTGCTATTGCCTTATCGCTGGGGATCGCGATCCAGAATTTTCCGGAAGGAGCCATTATTTCCATGCCTCTGCGCGCAGCCGGCCTGTCATCTCACCGGGCCTTTGCCGGCGGGATGCTGTCAGGGGTCGTAGAACCCGTCGGCGCCGTCGCAACGATATGGCTGACCAGTCTTGTCGTGCCGCTGCTGCCGTATCTGCTGAGCCTGGCTGCCGGCGCAATGCTGTACGTCGTCGTGGAAGAGCTGATTCCGGAAATGTCTGCCGGTGAGCATTCTAATGTCGGCGCTCTTTCCTTTTCCTTAGGGTTTACGATTATGATGACTCTTGACGTAGCATTGGGATAATCATTATTTATTAAAATAACGAAATGGATTATTTTTATGTCTATTTGGAGTGGAAAACATGAGATAACTCTGCTACAATAACAGATAGTGATTATCATTTCTTTAATAAAATGCAGCCTATATCATATTGTATGTATTAGGGAGGGATTTGATTGCGCAAAGCAGTTTTATACGTTGTGATGGCATTTGTCCTATGCTTGTTCGGCGGCATCGTATACATGATGATGCAGGGCGGTACGTCGACATCGACGGCAGCCATGCGGCAGGTGACGGACAGTACGGGTGAGACAATGGAGATCCCGGAGCATCCGCAGCGTGTTGTCTTTTTAAATGCGTCCAACATGGATATGTACGTTGCAGCCGGCGGAGCGTCGCAGGTTGTCGGCAGGCCGACGTCGCAGTCGCTGTCGCCGGAACTGGCAAAAGCCGTCGCTGACGTGCCGGAAATCGGCATTATTCATTCGCCGAATATCGAAAAAATATTGTCCTTAAAACCCGATTTGGTCATCGGCGTCAACGTGCCGTTCCATAATCAGCTGCGGGAAACGATGAAGCAGAATCATATTCCGCTGTATATCAACTCGCTGGACAATTACGAGGACACGCTGAAAACGATGAAGTTTTTTGGCGAATTGACCGGCAATACGGCAAAAGCCCAGGAAGAGACGGACAGAATTGTCAAGCAGTGCCGTGATGCTGTCGCTATGACTGAAGGCAAGACGGGCCCGCGGACACTGATTTTGTTCAGCAACCCGGACAGCAACAGCATGGCCAGCAGCGAGACATTTTCCGGCGATTTGCTGCAGCGCCTTCACGGTGTAAATATTGCCGAACTGGATACATCCCTGACGGGCCAGTTTATTCCTCTGAGTTTGGAATACGTCGTCAAGCAGGACCCGGAAGTCGTCTTCATCATTTCCATGGGTAATACACCGGAAAATCTGGCTCGCTTCAAGGAACAAATGCAGACGAATGAAGCGTGGAGTCAGACGTCGGCAGTTAAAAACGGCCGCATTTATGATCTGCCTATGGAGCTGTTTACTGTCAATCCGGGCAGCAACATCGGCGAGGCTATGGAATATATGGCAGATTGCCTGTACGGGCAGGGAGGTATCTGATGGAGCGTGCCGTAGAACAAGATAACCGCGGCGTCGTCCGCATGACGACGCTCTGCGCCGGACTGATACTGCTGATGCTGTCTCTGGCATTAGGCATTGCCGCCGGCGCGGTACATATCTCTTTGTCGGATATATATCAGGCCGTCGTCGCGCCGGGACAGACAGATAACTACCGCATTATTTATACGCTGCGCATGCCGCGGGCAATCTGTGCGGCCTTAGCCGGCGCTAACCTGGCCTTGTCGGGATGTATCCTGCAGGGAATTCTGCGCAACCCGCTGGCCGACCCGGGTATTATCGGCATTTCGGCCGGCGCCGGTCTGGCGGCCATGGCCCTCATGCTTATTGCGCCGACCTTTACGAGTTTCGTACCCTTTGCAGCCTTTATCGGTGCTATGTTTGCCGCGGCTGTCGTCTTTTTCCTTGCCTACGAGCGGGGCGTCAATCCGCTGCGCCTCGTCTTAGCCGGCGTAGCCGTGGCGGCGTTTTTTGGCGGCGGCATGACGGCCCTGTCGGTATTTTTCTCCGATAAGATTCAGGGAACCGTATCGTGGATGGCCGGCGGCTTTGCCGGAAGCAACTGGTCGTACGTCCGCATGATTCTGCCGTACAGCCTGCTGGGCATCGTCGGGACGCTATGCTACTACCGAAGACTCAATGCTCTCCAGCTGGGCGATGACGTAGCTAAAACGTTAGGTGTTAATACGGAGCGTACTCGTGCTGTCCTCGTTGCTTTGGCGGCTCTGCTGGCCGCATCGGCAGTCAGTGTAGCCGGTCTGCTTGGCTTTGTCGGTCTCATCGTGCCTCATGTCATGCGCCTTATCGTCGGCTCGGACTTTGAAGCCCTTCTGCCGTGCTCGGCATTGTTCGGCGCCGTATTGGTCGTCGTAGCCGACGTAGCGGCCCGGACGCTGTTCAGTCCTGTAGAAGTGCCTGTGGGCATTTTCATGTCCTTCATCGGCGCGCCGTTCTTCTTATACTTGCTGAAACGGAGGATGGGTCAGTCATGAGTACGATTACGACAAACCATTTACGCCTGCAGTACGGCGAACGAGTTATAGCGGAAGACCTGACCATAGCCTTTGACAAACCGGAAATCGTGTCGATTATCGGCCCGAACGGCTCAGGTAAATCGACGCTCCTGAAATCACTGGCACGGCTTCTCGTGCCGACGGGCGGCGCCGTATATCTGGACGGACAGGATTTAAAAGACGTGTCGATGGACAAAATCGCCCGTACCATTTCCATGCTGCCCCAGTCGGCCAGCGCACCGGGCGATATGACTGTGCGGGATCTGGTGACCTACGGCCGCCTGCCCTATCAGGGATTATTTTCAAAACTAAACGATTTAGATATTGCGGCTATTAACAACGCCTTGAAGGCGACGGAAATGGAGCCGCTCCAGCATAGCCGCTTGTCGGCTCTGTCCGGCGGTGAACGGCAGCGGGCTTGGCTGTCCATGGCCTTGGCCAAGGAGCCGCAGATCCTGCTTCTCGACGAACCGACGACATATCTGGATATCCGCCATCAGCTGGCTCTGATGGAGCTCGTCGTGCATTTGTATCAGACCATGCACATTATCGTCATCATGGTCATGCATGATTTAAACCACGCAGCTCGTTACAGCCATCGCCTCGTCGCCGTAAAGAAAGGAAATATCGTGGCTGACGGCCCTGTAGCCGATGTGTTCCGACAGGATATACTGGAGCCTCTTTACGGTATCCGCGCCGTCGTCACGACGGTACAGGAGGAAAACGGCGCGTATCTGGCCTGCTTCCCGTATGCTGCCGTATAAATTCGGTTAATAACGCTTTGGCGTTTATTATACATATCTTTTATTCATTTCATAATAACGTACTCTGTCATCAGGAAAACATTCCAGACAGACACCATGTTCAAAGATGAAGGGGAGGTTTTATTTCATGGATTCATTTTCATCATCTAAAAAACGTATGCTGACCTTAGCTGTATTGTGCGCCGTAGGCGGCAGCCTGCCGGTCATGGCCGCGCCTGCTGACGGCGACGTCGTGCGGACGAAAGACGTCATCGTTACGGCGACTCGTACTGCCGAAGAAGTAAAAGTCGTGCCGCAGTCCGTCGAAGTCATTACTTCCGAAGATATTGAAAAACTCGGAGCGACCGACGTATATCAGGCATTGAAGCTGGCCAGCAACGTCGATGTGACCCGTGCCGGCATGGCAGGCCACAACGTCATGATCCGCGGCATGAGCACCAATCACACGCTGATTTTAGTCAACGGCATGCGTCGAGCCGGCGAAGATACGAGCGTAACGCAGAACGTATACGCCCTCGACCGTCTCAGCTTGTCCGATATCGAACGCATTGAAATCGTCCGCGGCCCGGCGTCAGCACAGTACGGCTCTGATGCTCTCGGCGGCGTTATCAATATCATTACGAAGAAATCCGGTGCAGAACCGTCTGTCATGGTAGGAGCTTCAACAGGGACAGAAAGTATTAACAATTATTACCATATTAATTTTGGCAAACAAGGTAATTTCAGCGGCAGCTTGAATATGCGTTTTTCAAAACTGCGGAAAAATGTAATGCCTGATGCCGATGGAAGCAATTATTACGGTCCGACGCAAGATATTAATTTTGACGGTAATTTTGATTTAGGAAATAATCAAAACTTAAATTTGAATTTAGGATATTACCACGAACAGACGGCAGCTGATTATAAAGATGAGTTCCTTAGCGGGACCATGTATTCCAATAAGGATAAGAAAGAATGGTACGATTATACTCGCAAAGATTTTAGCTTGGCGTGGACGGGAAAAACCCCTAAAAATGATTGGATGATCCGGACATACTACAGCTATTTAGATAAGGATAATAATTTATACAATAATCGAGCTGTTTTTCCTGGTATGATGGAAAATATTTTAGGTACAATGTACCCTCGATATGACTGGGATAAATCAAAATATAAACTTTTTGGTATTGAAGGTAAGGATACCATGGCTATTGGCGAAGACCATTTGCTGACTTTTGGGGCGGAATATCGCAGCAATAAGGTAGAAGGTACTCGCATGGGTAATGGCGGCGATAATATTCATAGTGAAGATCGCTGGGGTAATGGTGTACAAAGAACAAAAGATTATTCAGAAAAAGATTTGGAAACCTATGCCGCATATATTCAGGACGAATGGATGGTCAATGATAAGCTGCTGATTATTCCATCTGTCCGTTATGACCACGACAGCTCCTTTGGCGGAGAAACGACTCCTAAAATTGGCGCTACCTATTTCATTAACGATCACAACCGTTTCAAAGCGAACTGGGGTAAGAGCTTTAAAGCTCCGACAATCAGCGAATTGTATATGAGTATGAATCGAGCTATGGGGCTGATGACGGTTACTGTTTTGGGAAACCCGGATTTGCAGCCGGAAGAATCGGAATCGTGGGATATCAGTTATGAATACGACGATGATAAAAATTGGGGAAAGATTACATATTTTGAAAACGATGTTAAAAACTTAATTACTTCTCCATATACTATTAACCCAGACGGTACAATGGTTAGCCAGCATGAAAATGTGGATAAAGCTCAAATTAATGGTGTAGAGTTAGAATTAGGCAGACGTTTAGGTAAATATTGGACGATTAAAGCGACGAGCAACTGGATTGACGCTATGGATGAAACAACAAATGAACGGTTACAAAACCGTGCGAAGAACATTACGACTCTCCAGCTCATGTATGATGATTTAGATCCTTATGGATATACGGCTACATTATGGAGTCAATGGGTTAACAAATATCGCTGGGCAGAAACGGTAAACCAAGTTACTATTCCTCATGATGCTACTTATAATACGATTAATTTTGTCGTCAACAAAAAATTTGGTAAAGGAAACCGCATTTTTGCCGGTGTAGATAATATTTTTGATAAAAAGAATTATGATGTATTCCTTGATGGCCGAATCTGGGTAGCCGGCGCAGAATGGACGTTCTAATTTCCAGCAAAGCAGGAATTTCTCATGAACATATCACGTACACTACGACTCCTCTCCCTCTTGACAGCTATGACCGTTTTCTCTGCGGCAGGAATGGCCGGGGCGACTGCTCCGGCTCCTGCGGCGGAGAAGGCGCCGGCCGTCCTGTGGATAGACGGAGCGACACAGAAAGCCGTATCGACAGCAGAGATGCTGGACGGCTTAAAAGCGTATCAAGTTATCTTTTTCGGTGAATTTCACGACAGCCAGCCTATACATGACGCCGAGCTGGACGTGCTGAAAGGCTTGCATGACCTGCACGGCGATAAGCTGGTTTTATCCATGGAAATGTTTGAACGGGACGTACAGACCACGATGGACGATTATTTAGCCGGAACGCTGAGCGAGGAGCTGTTTTTGTCTCAATCGCGCCCTTGGCCTCAGTATATGACGGCCTATAAGCCCATGGTAGAATTCGCCAAGGAGAAGGGGATTCCCGTGCTGACGGGCAATATTCCCCGGCGCATGGCTGCGGCTTATGCTAAGGCTGGCAGTTTAAACGGCATTGCCGAAGCCGATCGGCTGTATCTTCCTAAGGTGCATAAGGCTGGCTCGGAAGCCTATCGGGCTAAGTTCGCCGCGACGATGGCCGGCATGAACGATATGCCCGGCGGCATGAAGGTGCCCGAAGCGATGGTACAGCCTATGTTTATGGCCCAGTGCCTCAAGGACGATGCCATGGCAGAAAGCATAGCCGAGTATCTGGATGTCCATGGCGATGCCGTCGTGTATCATGTCGTCGGTAATTTCCACAGCGAAGGCCATTTGGGAGCCGTAGAAAAGCTGCACGGCCTGCGGCCTGACTTAAAAATTGCCGTCATCAACGCCGTACATTACGACCCGGAAGCTGAGTCGGCAGCAGACGCTGCCAGTGCTCATGCCGACGACGGCGAATACTTAGCATTGGAAACGGCTCACGGGGCATAAATTACAAGTTTTACCGTTATAGATTTTAACAAGGGCTCGCCGAAAGGGGCTGTCCGCCATGGAGCGGCTCCTTGGGCAAGCCTTGTTTTTTGTGGAGGAGAATGCATGAAGCGATTGTGGGCGTGTTATGCGCCGTATCATACCATCTTATTCTTCGTCATTGCCGGCTCGGTTCTGACGGCAGGGCTGGAAATTTCCTTTCCCATGATTGTCCGTTATATCCTGGAGGATATCCTGCCTGCCGGCGACATGCTGCGATTAGTGCATACGGCAGCCGTTTTGTTTATTCTTTACGTCGTCTGTCTGTGCTCGTCCTTCTGCGTGTCGTACTTTGGCCGCAGTATGGGCACGCACATCGAAAACGACCTGCGGTGCCGCCTGTTTTCCCATATCGAGTCTATGAGCTTTTCGTTTTTTGATAATGCCAAGACAGGGCAGCTCTTGTCCCGCATTATCAGCGACATTTCAGAAATAGGCGACTTGGTGTTTCAGATGCCGAATCTCATTATGGTCTGCCTGATTACGATGTGCGGCAGCGCTTTTTTTCTGTTTTATATCAATTGGCAGCTGGCTATTTTCGTTTTGTTTCTCATTTTGCTGAAAACGGCGGGAACAATGATTCTCAATCGCCACATGAAGGAAACCTTTCGCACTGCCAGAGAAAAAATGGGACTCGTCAGCTCTCAGGCTATGGAAAGCCTGAACGCCATCCGCCTCGTCCAATCGTTCTGTAATGAAGCCGTAGAACTGAAAAAGTTTATCGCCGCCAGCGACAAGCTGCGGCGGGCCCAGCAGCGGACCTTTATGTTTGAAGCTTATTTGACAAGCAGCATTATCTTTTTTTCTAATCTGACGAATTTGGTTATCATCGCCGCCGGAAGCTTTTTTATCATGCTCGGCGTCATGAGTCTGGGCGATCTCGTGGCCTTTCTCATGTACCTCATGGTGTTTATCCGGCCCATCATGCAGCTGACTATGCTGACAGAGCGATACCAGAGGGGATTGGCCGGGTATCGGCGGTATGAAGAGCTCATGGCCGTTGCGCCGGCCGTTGCCGATGGTGCAGATGCCGTCGCAGCCGAGACGATAGAAGGCCGGGTAGCCTTTGAAGACGTCAGCTTTTCCTATAATGGGAAGGACCCGGTGCTGCGGCGTTTTTCCCTGGATATTCCCCGCGGCAAGACTGTCGCCATCGTCGGGCCTACCGGCGCAGGGAAGTCCAGTGTGGCCAGCCTGCTCCTGCGGTTTTACGACATTCAAGCGGGATGCATTACTCTGGACGGAAGAGACATCCGGCAGTATACACTGTCGTCACTGCGGCGGAGCATCGGCATTGTGCAGCAGGACGTATTTCTCTTTTCTGATTCGATTCGTGAAAATATTGCCTATGGCCGGCCCGATGCGACGGAGCATGAGATCATCGAAGCGGCAAAGCTGGCTGACGCCCATGAATTCATCATGAAGTTGCCCGACGGATACGACAGCGCCATCGGCGAACGGGGCGTCAAGCTGTCAGGAGGGCAAAAGCAGCGCCTGGCTATTGCCCGCGTTTTCCTTAAAAATCCGCCCGTCCTTATTTTGGACGAAGCGACGTCGGCCCTGGACAACGAGACAGAGCGGAAAATACAGCAGGCTCTGCAGGATTTGTCCCATAACCGGACGACGTTGGTCATTGCTCATCGTCTGGCGACGATTCGCCACGCCGACCGCATCGTCGTCTTGACAAAGGACGGTATTTGCGAAGAGGGAACCCACGACGAGCTCATGGAATGCAAAGGACTGTATTACGATTTGTATATGTCACAGTTTGACAAATAAAAAAGCGCTAATCTTGACAGGAAAGGGGTCCTTTGATAAGATAAACATGAAAAAAAGGCGCTACACCGACAAACGGTTACGCCCAAATTAAAGTTCAGTAGAAATAACTGCCTTCACTTTGCGACGGAGAATGGCGGTTATTTCTTTATGTGCTGCAATACGAGCATAAAGAGGATCAACAGTACAATCGCAGCATTGATGGAGTCCAGAGTCATATGCAACACTCCAATCTAGGAGCTTGATTTAACCGCCTGCCGTGTGGTGTAGTGCCTCGCCCATATTGAATTGATTGTCATGGAGTTAACAAAAGCTGGATTAGAATTCAATGAGAAGCTGACTGCAAGGGAATTTGTTCCATTGCAGCCGGCTTTTTTATTTGTGTGAAACATAACGAACAAAAGGGAAACTGTATTTGTCTGATAAAGAGCCGCAGCGGCATTGTACAGAAAATAATAAGAGGAATTGCCTTTTTTATATAATTCTATTTTGCGAAATATGATAGTGAAAATTAGTATAAAGTGTTGACAGATGATATGTATTTTTGTATACTAATGCCATGGTAATGAAGTTTGTTATCAAAATCAGAAGGGATGTGTGAGTATTATTTACGGAGCATGAAAGGAGCGAGGTAAATGAGTGTTGTCATAGTTGGTGGAAATGATTGCATGGTGTGTCAGTATAAGACTATTTGTAAAAAATATTCTTATAAGGCTAAGGTTTTTACGCAGGTTCCGAGTGATTTTAAATCGAAAATCGGCTCGCCGGACCTGGTTGTATTGTTTACAAGCACGGTTAGCCACAGCATGGTGCGCTGCGCCCTCAAAGAAGCGCAGCGTAAGAACGTAGAGGTCGTTCGGTCCCATACGAGCAGTGCTAACTCGCTTAAAAGTATATTAGAATCTCGGGCAGAACGCTGCAGCTGCGGTTAGGCGCTCCGCCAAGAGAAGGGGAGGCAGCAATATGAATGTTATTGCATTATCAGACATGCAGGTCGGTGATTCGGGTATTGTCGAAGCCCTGCAGGGCCGAGGCAATATCCAGCATCGGCTGGTTGACATGGGCGTCGTCAAAGGCACCCGCATTACCGTAGTGAAAAAGGCTCCGCTGGGCGATCCTATTGAAGTCAAAGTAAAAGGATGCGCCCTGGCGCTGCGCATGAACGAAGCAGCTATGATCAGCGTAGCTGTGGAAGGGGGAAATTAGTAGGTATGGAACAAGCAGGAAAGATAAAAATCGCCCTTGCCGGTAATCCTAACTGCGGGAAGACGACAATTTTTAACAACATCACAGGCGCAAAGCAGCACGTTGGGAACTATCCCGGCGTTACCGTCGAAAAGAAGGAAGGTCATTGTTCCTTCGGCGGCAAAGAATTATTGTTTGTCGATTTGCCGGGCACGTACAGCCTGACGGCTCGCTCTCTCGACGAAGTCGTAGCCAGAAACGTCATTATTAATGAAAAGCCTGATATTATCGTAAACGTATTGGACGCGTCCAATTTGGAACGCAACCTGTACCTGGCTGCCCAGCTCGTCGAATTAGGACGTCCTGTCGTCGTGGCTCTGAACATGATGGATATTGCCGAACGCATGGGCGTTAAAATCGACTTGGAAAAGTTAGGACAGCAGCTCGGCGCCGTCGTCGTTCCCCTTATCGGCAGTAAAAACATAGGTACGAAAGACCTCTTAGTAGTTATTGCCGATGAGGATAAGACGCAAAATCTTGTCAATGCTAAGGTGGATTACGGTACAGACGTAGAACCGTATGTTCAGGAATTGACGGACGCTATTAATAAAACCGGCATCATCGATTATCCTATTCGCTGGCTGGCCGTCAAGCTGCTGGAAAATGATTCGGACGTCGTGGCCAAAGTTAAGGCTATGGACGGCATGCAGAACATCATTAATTTGGCATCGAAGATGCGTAATGATTTGAAAGATAAAATTGATTTAGATTTCTATTTTGCCCAGTGCCGCCATCAGTTTGCCGTACAGGCCTTCAATCATTCCGTCATCGCTGTCGGATCAGGCGATACGTTATCTGATAAAATTGACCGCGTCCTGACGCATCGCGTATTAGGCATTCCTATTTTCCTGGCTTTGATGTGGGCGATGTTTACGGCTGTTATCGATATCGGCGCTTATCCGCAGGAATGGCTGGACATGCTGTTCGGCATGCTCGGCGATTGGCTCAGCAATGCTATTGCCGATGAACAAATTCGATCTCTCGTCGTGGACGGCGTCGTCGGCGGCGTCGGCTCGGTCATGAGCTTCGTGCCTCTCATCGTTATCCTCTATTTCTTTATCAGCTTGCTGGAAGATACGGGATATATGGCCCGCGCTGCCTTCCTCATCGACCGCGTCATGCGCGCCATGGGGCTTCACGGCAAATCCTTTATCCCTATGATCCTCGGCTTTGGCTGCACTGTTCCGGGCATTATGGCTGCTCGTACGCTGGACAATGAAAAAGACCGTCTTGTTACGATTTTTGCTGCGCCGTTTATGAGCTGCGGCGCTCGCCTGCCCGTGTACACGCTGCTGATTGCAGCCTTCTTCGGCGCCTCCGGCAATGGCGGTACCGTCCTGTTCGGCATTTACCTGTTAGGGATTATCGTCGCGATTTTGGTTGCCGTCGTACTTCGTCATACTATTTTTAAAGGGGAAAAGGAACCCTTTGTCATGGAACTGCCGCCGTATCATATTCCGACGGTAAAAGACGTGCTCATGCATATGTGGGAACGCAGCGTGCTGTATTTGAAAAAAGCCGGCACCTTTATTCTCGGCGCGTCCATCATCGTATGGTTCTTGACGGCATATCCTATGGATGTCGAATATTCTCGGGATTTTGAAGCGGCACGTACCAACGTAGAAGAACAGGTGACGGCGCAGCAGACAACTGTTCTTCAAGGCTACGGCATGTCTTCCTTAGAAGATAACGCCGCCCTGAACGGCATGTATGCGTCGATGCTTGCCGCGGCCGAAGCACCGGCTGAGGAGGATGCGGAGGAATCGGCATATCCCGCCGGATTTGCTGCCCTTGAAGCACAAAATCCGGAGGTCTATGCCCAGGCACTGCCCTTATACGATTTGAAAGTCGCGGCAGATGACCAGATCGCACTTCTCGACGAACAAGAAGCGTCGGAAAAAATTTCCCAGAGTTACGCGGCCAGCATCGGTCACTTCATTGAGCCGGTCATCGCACCTCTCGGATTTGACTGGAAGATCGGCGTAGGCATCGTGGCCTGCTCGGCTGCGAAAGAAGTCATGGTTTCTACGCTGGCTACGATTTACAGCGTACAGGCTGACGAAGAAGATCAGGGCAACCTCGTAACGTATCTGCAGGAAGACCCGAGCTTCAACCCGGCTGTCGGCTTGGCTCTGATGGTATTTACACTGCTGTACATGCCTTGCGTTGCGGCCATGGCGGTCATCAAGCGCGAAACCAATTCGTGGAAGATGCTTTTCCTCTTGAACGGGATGTGCGTCGTTCTCGCCTATGTGCTGGCCTTTGTTACGTATCACGGAGCGCTGCTCCTTGGCTTAGGCGCATAATATATTCTATAATAAGCAGATAGGAGCTGACGCCCGACGTCGGTTCCTATTCTGCGCCTCTATCATTTGCAGAAGGGAGCGGTTGTCATGACCCTTTCCAATATTATCATCGGTGTCGTCGTACTGGCTGCCGCGGCATACATCCTTCGCCATGTTATCGGTTTGTTTAAAGGAACGAAAGGATGCTGCAGCGGCGGATGTTCTGGAAGCTGCGCATCGTGCCGAACGACGGAGAAGAAATTGCCCGGCGGACAGGCGACGACGAAAAAATAAGCAAAAAGGCTTTGGAGAAAATCTCTGAGGCCTTTTTCTCCTATCCGTGCCGTTTTTATGCAGGGGGCTTTGAAAATGCTCGCTGGGGATATTTTTTGTAAAAGTAAATAAATAATATCTATTATTAGTTGATTATTTTTTAAAACTATGTCATAATATAGAAAAGAAACAAACCAGTATTCAGCAACACGAAGGAGGTTCGAATATGAATATCGTAGTTTTGGTAAAACAAGTACCTGCCGTTTCAGATATCCAAATCGACGCAAAGGACCATAATCTCGTCCGCGTCGGCGCTCCGTCCATGCTCAACCCCGTGGATATGAACGCTATCGAAGCGGCTGTAGCCGTTAAAGAGGCTGTCGGCGGCACCGTTACCCTCGTGACGATGGGGACGGCTCTGGCCGGCGAAGTCATGCGTCAGGGCATCGCTATCGGCGCAGATAAAGGCGTCCTCGTTTCGGATGAACGGATGGCAGGCTCAGATACATTGGCAACCGGAAAAATTTTGGCGAAAGCGATAGAAAAAATCGGCGGCGCAGACTTGGTCATTACGGGCAAGCGTTCGACCGACGGCGATACGGGCCAGATTCCCCCGGCCGTAGCCCAGCATCTGGGCATGTCCCTCTTGTCTTATGCCGAATCGATCGCTGTCGACGGCGATGTCGTCAAAGGCACGCGCAAGGTCAACGGCGGCATCGAATCGGTAGAAGTTACCTTGCCTGCAGTGTGCTCGGTCATGGAAACGATGAATACGCCGCGTCAGCCTAAGGTCAGAGGCACGATGATGGCTAAGAAAGCCGTATTCGACGTCCTTCGCCTGGAAGATTTGGGCCTGGACGCTCAGGAAGCAGGAAAAGCCGGCTCGGCTACGCAGGTTACGGAACTGTTTGCTCCCGAGCCCCATCCCGTCGGTACGATGATCAGCGGCGCTACGGCTGCTGAAGCTGCCAAACATCTCGTCGGCACGTTAGCGGAAAAGAAATTGTTATAAGGAGGGCCGTATCATGGAATTGAAACAAAATGTCTGGGTTTACGTTGAAGTCGCAGATGGAAAGGTAAGCCCCCTCAGCGCTGAATTATTAGGCAAAGGCCGTGAATTGGCCGATGCCCGTAACAATACGTTAGTGGGCCTCGTCGTAGGCGGCGGAAGCGCCGCGCAGGACGTGATTTCCTATGGAGCCGATGCCGTCGTAGTCGTCAGCAATCCCGAATTAGCGGCCTTTGATTCGGTATTATATACGAAGGCCGTAGAAGAAGTCGCTAAAAAATACGAACCGAGCGTTATCCTCATCGGCGCGTCCAACAACGGCCGCGATTTGGGCGGCCGCTTATCTGCCGCTATGAATTTGGGCCTCGTCGCCGATTGCATCGACGTCCGCTATGAAGGCGACGACGATACGCTGACCTGGATTCGTCCGGCCTATACGGGCAAGCTGTTTGTCAAGATTTTGACGACGACTCGTCCTCAGCTGGCTACGATTAGCGACAAGATTTTCCGCGGCAATGGATTCGACGACAGCCGCAGCGGTGAAATTATTACGGAAACCGTCGATTTGGGCGGCTTGAAGGCTGTACAGAAGGTCACGGCTTTCGAAGCGCTGCCGGCCGACGTTGCGGAACTGAGCCTGGAAGAAGCGGAAATCGTCGTCGGCGCAGGCCGCGGCGTAGGCGATGAAGAAGGCATGAACAAGGTAAAAGCCTTCGCTGAAGCGATCGGAGCCGGATTCGGCGTATCGAAGCCCCTCGTCGACAATGGCTGGGCTTCTCATGATATTCAGATCGGTATTACAGGCAAGAAAATTGCACCGAAGATTTACATCGCTCTCGGTGTATCCGGCGCCATTCAGCATAAATTAGGCGTTCAGGATTCGGACATCATCATTGCCGTCAACACCGATCCCGACGCTCCTATTTTCCAGTTTGCTCATTACGGCATCGTCGGCGACCTCTTTGAAGTCATGCCCGTACTGGAAGAAGAAATCAAAAAGATGAAGGCCTGATAGCTGCCTGACGATTCGTCGGCAGAGGCCGATGATACAGAACTTCATATGAGTCGATAAAATGGACTGCCCGTCATGCGCTGGCAGTCCATTTTTTATCGTTCCTATTATGCGGAGAAGGTAGCTTGATACAGAGCTTCCTGCTCGGGAAGGTGCGTTGCAAAGCCGATGGGAATGGTATTTCCCGTCGCGTCGATGATTTTCTTGGCATTCTCCGGCCCGAAGGCTCCGCACAGCTCAATGCAGCTGATTCCTTGTTCCTGCAATTCTTTGGCGACGGCAATCGCGTCCTGCACGTCGGCGACGCCGATTACCTGTATCATGCCGTCGTGTATGGCGGCGCGGTCCGTCCGGCTGTCGAACGGGCCCATTACTAAGTATGCAAATGTCATGGCAGCCTCCTATGTCATATGATAGATATGCATCTAGTATGGCCTGCAGCAGCCCTGCCTGTCAAGGGGAGAATGAGTGACTGCTAGTCGTACCAGCCGAATAAGCTGCGTCCGCTTTCGAGAGCTTTGAGCTTTTGCAGGTCATCGTCAGACAGGGAAAAATCGAAAATGTCGAGGTTTTGTTTCAGCCGGTCGGCATGGCCCGACTTGGGAATGGCGACGACGCCGCGCTGGACGAGGAGGCGCAGACCGACCTGAGCTGCCGTCTTGCCGTACTGCTTTCCGATGGCCTGCAGTATCGGATTAGAAAAGAACTGATTTTTTCCGGCCGCGAAGGGGCTCCATGCTTCCATCTGCGTGCCATGCTGCTCAAGGACGGCCTGCAGATGCTTTTGCTGGTAAAAGGCATGAGCTTCTAATTGATTGACTGCCGGAATGACGCCGCAGGATTGAATAAAGTTTAAATAGCGGGCGGCGCTGAAATTGGAAATGCCCAAGGCCCTGATTTTTCCGTCTTCATAGGCTTCTGTCATGGCTTTATACATCTCGAGGGACGAGCTGTAGGGCTCGTGGATAAGCAGCAGGTCGATATAATCGGTTTGCAGCGCTTTAAGAGATTCTATAATAGCCGCTTTGGCCTTTTTATACGTCGTTGTCGGTGAATAGAGCTTCGTCGTGATAAACAGCTCTTCCCGCGGCACGCCGCAGGCTTTTAGTGCATTGCCCAGTTCCCGTTCGTTGCCGTACATCTGGGCCGTGTCGAACAGGCGGTAGCCCAGGGCAATGGCTTCGCAGACGGCACGCTCGCAGTCTGTGCCGTGAAGGGCGTAGATACCCAAGCCTAATATGGGCATGGATACGCCGTTATTCAGAGTTATAGAGGGAATGGCAGTCGTATGCATTGGTCATACCTCCCTTGGCATCTGTGCAGATACTGTGGTGAAATGAGACGGTTAGGATAAATTGGCGCGGAAAAATTCCGTTATCTTATCGAAGGGGATGACGTCGGTCTTGTCGTATAAATCGGTGTGAACTGCGCCGGGAATGATCAGGAGCTCTTTATTATCGCCCGTTAATTTGGCATAGGCGTCGCGGCTGAAGTAGCACGAATGGGCTTTTTCACCGTGGATAATCAGGACGGCGCTGCGGATTTCATCGGCGTACTGCAGGATGGGCATATTCAGGAACGACAGGGATGACGTGACGTTCCAGCCGCCGTTGGAGTTGAGGGAGCGGGGATGATAGCCGCGGCTCGTCTTGTAGTAGTCGTAGTAATCCTTTACGAAAAAGGGCGCTTCGGCCGGAAGCTCGTCGGGCAGTCCGCCGGCTAAGGCGTAGGAGCCTTTTTTGTAATCTTCCGTGCGCTGGGCGTTCATGGCTTTGCGTTTTGCATAGCGAGCTTCTTCGCTGTTTTCGGCGTCGAAATAGCCGTTGGCCGTTACGCGGGTCATATCGTACATCGTCGAAGTGACGGTCGCTTTGACACGCGTATCGATAGCCGCAGCGTTCAGGGCCATGCCGCCCCAGCCGCAAATGCCGATGATGCCGATTTTTTCCGGGTCGACGTTATCCTGAACGGAGAGGAAATCGACGGCTGCCTGGAAGTCTTCTGTGTTGATGTCCGGCGAGGCGACGTATCTCGGCTGGCCGCCGCTTTCGCCGGTATAGGACGGGTCGAAGGCGATGGTCAGAAATCCCCGTTCGGCCATGGTCTGAGCGTACAAGCCGGCAGCCTGCTCCTTGACGGCGCCGAAGGGACCGCAGACGGCAATGGCCGCTAACTTGCCTTCATAGTGCTTCGGTTCGTACAGGTCGGCGGCAAGGGTAATGCCGTAGCGGTTGTAGAATGTGACCTTGCGGTGATTTACCTTATCGCTTTTGGGGAATGTTTTATCCCATTCTTGTGTTAATGTTAATTGTTCTTCCATATAGGCGTCCTCCTTTGTGAGTTGTCTTTTCATTTCATTTTGTGCCTTTGCGGACAGCGGCGCAGCCGCATCTGCCGAGGTATCGGCGGCGGAACCCGTCGCGCAGCCGGCAAAAGCCATGACGGCCAGGGCTATCCGAAGTTTCTTAGTTAAAGTCGTTCGTTTCATATATACCTCCTCATACATGTTCATCAATCGTCTTGTCTTCTTTTTTCATGGCGTAGACCATGTAGTCGAGGCAGTCGATTTTATACTGCGTATGATGTAATTCCTCGAGCAGCTCCGCCCGATGGCGGGCCAGCAGCAGATATTGCTCCTTTCGCTTTTTTTGCTGAGATAGCTTGAGAAATTTCTGAATCAGGGAAGGGGCGAATCCGGCGTCGGACAGATTCCGTTGCATCTTGAATATATCGGTTTCTGCGGCTGCGGTCATTCGAGGTCACCTCCTTGCTGTCTCTATTGTAACGCAGACGCGGATATATAGCTAATGCTTTGATTTTATCTCATGATATACTTGACAGGCATTTCATGAGAAGCCATAATGAAAATAGCAAGAGGAAAAGATATATGAAGAACAGGACGGCAGCAGTGATAGAGGAGGGGGATTGGATGGAACTGAGAGTGCTTCGGTATTTTTTAGCTGTAGCCCGAGAGGGGAATATTACGGGGGCGGCGAATTTTCTTCACCTGACGCAGCCGACATTGTCGCGGCAGATTAAGGATTTAGAAGAAGAATTAGGCTGCCAGCTTTTGGTACGAAAGAGCCATCGCGTCGTCCTTACGCCGGAAGGGATGCGGCTGCGCAAACGGGCTGAAGAAATCATTTCCATGGTCGACAAGACGGAAGCGGAGTTTTTGGCCGGAGAAAATGCCGTAAGCGGCGATATTTACATCGGCGGCGGCGAGACGCAGGCTATCCGGCAGATTGCCGAAATCATCCGGGAGCTGCAGGAGGAATATCCGGATATTCATTACCATTTGTACAGCGGCAACGCCGAAGACGTAACCGAACGGCTGGACAAGGGGCTTCTCGACTTCGGCATCCTGATCCAGCCCGCCGATATTTCCAAGTATGATTACATCAATTTGCCCAGCAAGGACCGCTGGGGCGTTATCATGCGCAAGGACAGTCCTATGGCAGACAAAGAGAGCATTCGGAAAGAGGACCTTCTCGACGTGCCCCTCATCTGCTCGCGGCAGGTCATGACACAGCGCCGGACGGAAAATGAGTTTGCCGACTGGTTCGGCGACGATTTTGACAGGCTGCACGTCGTGACGACGTTTAATCTTGTGTACAACGCGGCCATTATGGTAGAAGCCGGCATAGGCTATGCCGTGACCCTCGATAAGCTGGCCCATACGTCGGAAGATAGTCCCCTTTGTTTTCGCCCGCTGATGCCGTTATTAGAGTCGGGTATGAACGTCATCTGGAAAAAGTATCAGGTGTTCTCGCCGGCAGCGGAGTTGTTTTTAGAACGAATGAACGAGGCTTTTGGCAGGAATTGATTGTAAATCGGCAAAAAAATACTCTGCAATGTATGCAGAGTATTAAATGCTATTCTAATGTGTAAATTGAAGCTGCCTCATTTCATGAACTGCCTTATTCATAAACAATGCGGCAGCAATCAGGGAAATGCCGGAGCCGGCTGTGGATACGAAAATGTTGCGGAAGGTCTGCGATACGAGGGAGAAGGCCCCTAATGCATGCAGCATGCCGTCCATGACGAATTCAATGGAGAGGCAGGACACAAAGAGGGTGATGAAGAATACGGCTACGGACACCGGAGAAATTAATACGTAAGGCAATATAAATTTAGCGAATTTCATAAGGCATTCCTCCTAAGAAAAACCATTTCAGTACTATATCGCTGCGCAGTATTGAATGTTCCTATAGTATATACCTCTTTTCTCAAAATGTCTATAGTAATTGAGAATAAAATTGACATATATTTTGAGAATAAAGAAATAAGATGTGAGTGTATTCGTATATGGAGAAAAGGGTATCAAACAGAGGTCAAACGGGTATTTTCAGGATTGCAACGACGGCAGCACCGAGAATATGAGGACTGCTGCTCTGGTGATGGGGTCAAAATGGGGTCAAAGACACCAGATTTTATGAGGTCAACAAAAAAAGGCAGAACCAGCAACTGCTGATTCTGTCTGAGTTGGTGCGAGTGAAGGGACTTGAACCCTTACGTCGTACGACGCCAGATCCTAAGTCTGGTGCGTCTGCCATTCCGCCACACTCGCTTATATGACAGGGAATAGTTTACCATATTTCAGACTTCTTTTCAAGCTTGTGGCAATTTTCACAAATTTTGCAAAATCTATTGGCAAGGGACAGCAAGTATGATATACTACGCATGGCTGTTACAGGTCTGTATGCGTTATGATCCGGTTGGCATCGGAAGAGCGGGACTGGAAGAGGGCCTGAAAGCAGTGCTGTGATACGATATGCGACTTGTATCTTTGTTTTGAAGAGCGAGAACGGAGGAATTATGTATGCAAAAAGAAATGGGTGTCAAAGCGCCGGGCGGCGTCCGTAAACGGGCCTTGCTGACGACGCGGGAGCTGACTATCGTCGGTATGCTGTCGGGAATTACGATGTTGTTAGGCCTGACGGGGTATGGATTCATTCCCCTGCCGCTGATGAAAGCGACGATCCTGCACGTGCCTGTTATTATCGGCGCTCTAGTAGCCGGGCCGCGCGTCGGCGTTATGGTTGGCTTTATCTTCGGCTGTTTCAGTATTTTCCAGGCGATTACGACGCCTGTCGTATTGTCCTTCGCCTTTTTAAATCCGCTGATTTCCGTCGTTCCCCGCGTACTGATCGGCTTGGGGACCTATTATGTGTATAAAGCCGTATGGAAGGCGATTCACAAGGAATCGTTCAGTCTGGCTGTTGCCGGCTTTATCGGATCGGTCATCAATACGGTCGGCGTTATGGGCGGTATTTACTTGATTTATGCAAAGGACTTTGCCGAGCTCCGCAATATTCCCCTGGATAACGTCGTCAACATCATCGTAGGCGTCTGCCTGTTCAACGGGATTCCCGAAGCCGTGGTGTCAGCCATTATTACCGTGCCGGTGGTCATCGTGCTGAAAAAGGTTATAAAAAACAGATAAGATGTGATTTTCAAAGGGCTGCGCTGATGCGGCCCTTTTTTATGCGGCTGTTACTAGCCACTGCCAATATATTATGATATTATTAATAATAGGCTTCAATACAGGAAGCTTTGACTACTATGTGGTACACTAGCGGCGGCTCCTGGAGCAAACGGGCGCCGGCCGCTGTATTGTCTTGCAGAGACGGCAGATGCGGCAGAGCCGCGTCGTGCAAAAAGGGGGGAATATACCATGCAGAAACGAGTTGCCGTTGCCATGAGCGGCGGCGTGGACAGTTCCGTTACAGCGGCGCTGCTGAAACGAAAGGGATATGATGTCATCGGCATTACGATGCGCTTGTGGGACGGCGAAGCGGCGGAAAAAAGCGCCGCCGATGCCAAGGCTGTAGCCGATATATTGGGAATTCCCCATGACACGCTGGACTTTAGCGACACCTTCCGGCGCGATGTCGTAGAATATTTTATCGACGCTTACGGTCGGGGAAAGACGCCCAATCCCTGCGTTGCCTGCAATCGGTGCGTTAAATTTGGCCGGCTGTGGGACGAAGCGCGCCGTCGAGGCGCCGACCTGCTGGCGACGGGGCATTATGCCCGCACGGCCTACGATGCGGAACGGGGCGTGTATACGCTGCTTCGCGGTTCAGACCGGCGCAAGGATCAATCGTACGTGCTGTATCAGCTGACGCAGGATCTGCTTCCCCACGTCTTGTTCCCTATGGCTGATTTTGAAAAAAGCGATACGCGGGCGATGGCGCAGGAATGGGGGTTGCCCGTGTTTAATAAACCGGAGAGCCAGGATATTTGCTTTATTCCCGATAATGACTACAAGGGATTTCTGCGCCGGGAACGGGCCGGCATGTTTAAGGCCGGAAATTTTGTCGATGCAGACGGCCGAGTCGTCGGCCGGCACGAAGGCATTCCGGCGTATACAATTGGCCAGCGCCGCGGCTTGAATTTGGGCGGTCCCGGCGGGCCGTATTACGTTACGGCACTGGATGTGGCTCGTAACCAGGTCGTCGTCGGTTCGAACGACGATTTATTTTCTGCAGAGGTACGGGCCGAAGGCGTATCGTGGGTAGAAGGAGAGCCTGAAGGACGCTTCCGCGCTTTGGGAAAAATACGCTATGCCGCCAAGGAATCGTCCTGCACGGTCCAACTGGAAGAACATGGCCGTATCTGCGTTACCTTCGACCAGCCCCAGCGGGCGGTCACGGCGGGACAGGCACTGGTCCTGTACGACGCCGAGACGGGCGACCGTGTTTTAGGCGGCGGCATCATTATGTAAATTGAAATACTGAAAGAGGAGAGATAACGTGGCGACAAAATATATTCGCAATTTTTCAATTATTGCCCATATAGACCATGGGAAATCGACGCTGGCCGACCGGCTGCTGGAACGGACAGGAACCGTTTCGCAGCGTGAAATGGAAGATCAGCTGCTCGATACGATGGATTTGGAACGTGAACGAGGCATTACCATCAAAGCCCAGTCGGCGCGTCTCATGTACGATGCGAAAGACGGTCATCAGTACACGCTGAACTTGATCGACACGCCGGGCCATGTCGACTTCAACTACGAAGTATCCCGCAGCCTGGCGGCCTGCGAGGGGGCGCTGCTCATCGTCGACGCAACGCAGGGCGTAGAAGCGCAGACATTGGCAAACGTGTACTTGGCCTTGGAACATGATTTGGAAATCATTCCTATCATCAATAAAATTGACTTGCCCAGCGCCGATCCCGACCGGGTGCGTAAGGAAATTGAAGACCTTATCGGGCTGGACGCGTCGGAAGCCATACTGGTCAGCGCGAAGACCGGCGTCGGCATAGACGACGTGCTCGAAGCGATCGTAAAGCACGTTCCCGAGCCGGCTGACGCTCCCGACAAACCGTTGCGGGCTCTTATTTTCGACTCCCATTTCGACCCGTACAAAGGGGCTATCGCCAACATCCGCATCATGGAAGGCAGCGTCAAGCCTGGCGACCGCATCCGCATGATGGCTTCAGGCAAGGAATTCGAAGTCATCGAAACGGGCGTTTTCCTGCCGCAGATGTATCCCGTGCCGTCGCTGGAATGCGGCAGCGTAGGCTATTTAGCTGCCAGCATGAAGAACGTCCGCGACTGCCGCGTCGGCGATACGGTGACGCTGGCCGATAATCCGGCGTCGGAAGCCCTGCCGGGCTACCGCAAAGCCGTGCCGATGGTGTACTGCGGCTTATATCCCGTTGAAACGAACGATTACGATAACCTGCGCGATGCCCTGGAAAAGCTTCACCTCAACGATGCGGCCCTGTTATTTGAACCGGAAACGTCGACGGCCTTGGGCTTTGGTTTCCGCTGCGGCTTTCTGGGCCTGCTGCACATGGACGTCGTCCGCGAACGATTGGAGCGGGAATACGGCTTGACGCTGATTACGACGGCTCCGTCTGTTATTTACCACGTGTACTGCACGGACGGCACGATGGTTGAGGTAGACAACCCGGCCCTCATGCCGGATATGACGAAAATCGATCATATCGAAGAACCCTTTGTCAAGACGACGATTATCATTCCGAAAGAAATGGTCGGCACGGTCATGGAAATTTCCCAAAACCGCCGCGGCCAGTATGAGACGATGGACTATCTCGATGAAACGAGAGTTTCCCTTGTATATAATCTTCCGTTGTGTGAAATATTATACGACTATTTCGATGTTTTGAAATCGGCGACGCGAGGGTATGCGTCTCTTGATTACGAGCTCAACGGGTATCAGTCCTCGCCTATGGTGAAGATGGATATCCTCATCAACGGCGAAGTCGTCGACGCCCTGAGCGTCATCGTACATCGCGAATTTGCCGCCCGCCGCGGCCGGGCTCTTGTCGAAAAGCTGCGCAGCCTCATTCCGCGCCAGCTGTTCCAGATTCCCATCCAGGCCGCGCTGGGCAACAAGATTATTGCCCGGGAAAACGTCGCGGCCCTGCGCAAGGACGTATTGGCCAAGTGCTACGGCGGCGATATTACGCGCAAGCGCAAGCTGCTGGAAAAGCAGAAAGAAGGGAAAAAGCGCATGAAGCAGTTCGGTACCGTCGAAATTCCTCAGGAAGCCTTCATGGCCGTCTTGCAGGTAGACGACAAATGATCGGCCTGTACGTACATGTCCCGTTTTGCGTCAAAAAATGCCGGTACTGCGACTTTCCGTCGTACAGCGGCGTCGAATCATATATCGACGCCTACGTCGACGCCGTATGCCGCGAAATCAGCCTGTTTCCCCGCAGGGAGCAGGCTGATACTGTTTATTTCGGCGGCGGCACGCCGTCGCTGCTGCGGGCCGGTCAGATCGGCTCTATCATGAAATGTCTCGAGGCGCGTTTTGACATTGCTGATGATGCGGAAATTACGCTGGAGGCGAATCCGGACAGCGTGAGCCGTCAGTACATTCGCGAGCTGGCGGCTCTTGGCGTCAACCGCGTGAGCCTCGGCATACAGTCCTTCGACGACGGCATGCTGCGTTTTCTCGGACGGGTCCACACGGCAGACGAGGGGAAACGAGCTGTGCAGGCCGTCTGGGACGGCGGCGTCAGCAATATTTCCATCGACCTCATGTACGGCCTGCCGGGGCAGACGGAAGAGATGGTCTGCGCCGATATGGAAGAGCTGGCGTCCTTGCCCGTGTGCCACGCATCCATATACAGCCTTATCGTAGAAGAGCATACGCCCTTGTGGGATGACTTGCGCAAAGGCCGCTGCCTTCTTCCGAACGACGAGGAGACAGCGCAAATGGGGCAGGCTGTTCATCGCGCTATGCACCGGTTAGGCTTTTCTCACTACGAAATTTCCAGCTATGCCAAGGACGGCCGTCTGTCCCGGCATAACTGCAAGTATTGGCAGTACGAGCCGTATGTCGGCTTCGGGCCGTCGGCTCACTCCTTTTATCACGATGAACGCTGGGCTAATATTGCGAATATTCCCCTGTACATCTGCAGGGCCGGCAGGGAAGACGCGGCTGCGGAACGTATTGCTATTGACCAAAGCCGGGCCGTCGAGGACTATTGTTTTTTAGCCCTGCGCATGCGCAAAGGCATTGACTACGCCGATTTTCAGCGGCGTTTCGGGTGTTCTGTAGAAGACGAGTTTGCCGACGCGCTGCATCGCCTTCTGGCGCAGAAATTGTTGGAAAAAACGCCGGTTGGCTGCTGCATGACTGCCTTGGGACGGGATTATGGGAATTACGTGTTCAGCCAGTTTATTCGCGAGTAGGCTGAATATTACGATATTTTTACTGCAATATAGAGCATATTTGACAGATTTATGTTATTTCCTGCGTAGGATGTTCCTGACGACAGGGGATAACAATAGGGCGCAATGTCTGATGGACGCTTGCTTGGCCGTCTATAGGACGGCACGATAGCCTTCAGGCAGTCCCATTTGACAAAAGCTCTCTTTTTGAGTATAATTTCATTGTGTGCAATAAAAGCACTCCCTAACATAATTTGGAGGGAGGGATAATAGATGGCAGAAATCAAAGTAGGTAAAAACGAAACGTTGGACAGCGCACTTCGCCGCTTCAAGCGTTCTTGCCAAAAGGCAGGTGTTCTCTCCGAAGTACGGAAACGTGAACACTATGAAAAACCGAGTGTACGGAGAAAGAAAAAATCCGAAGCAGCACGTAAACGGAAATACAGAGCATAATCGTCAGCAGTAAGAAGGGTGATACCATGTCTCTAAAGGAACAACTGCTTCAGGACATGAAAGACGCAATGAAAGCAAAGGAAGCAGGAAAGACGGCATTATCGGTGATCCGCATGGTCCGCTCGGCTATCCGCAATACGGAAATCGACGGTAAGTGTGAATTAGACGACGCCGGCGTCGGAGCAGTCATTGCGAAAGAAATGAAACAGCGTAAAGAATCGTTGGCAGATTTTGAAAAGGCCGGCCGTGCCGATCTGGTAGAACAGGTAAAGGCAGAAATGGCTGTCCTGGAAAAGTATATGCCCAAGCAGCTTTCGGAAGATGAAATCCGGAAGATCGTGACGGACATCGTTGCCGGAAACGACGGCATGAAGATGGGCGACGTCATGAAGGCGGTTATGCCGCATGTAAAGGGCAAGGCCGACGGAAAAGTTGTTTCGGCTATTGTCAAAGAAATTTTACAACATAATTAGTTTTTATCATAAAAATATATTGACAAATAAACTAATTGATTGTATTATTTTAACATGATTTACGACAACAAAATCATGTATGCAAAGTCAAAGAAGACTTCGAACCTATATCTGAAAAGATAGCAGGGGCGGAGTCTTTTTGTATTAAAAGGAGGATGTACCTATGGTAAAAGATGATTTGGTATACGTAATTCCGGCAGGGCAGTATGGTAAGGAAGGCGTGTTGGCCTTATTGGAACAGCACCCGGAAATTAAGTTCGTATCTCTCGTCGGCATCGATCTGGCCGGCAACGATACGGATGAAAAGATTCCTATTTCCGTATTTTTTGATGAATACGAAAGCTTCTTCAATGGCACGGCGTTCCAGACTGACGGCTCGTCCGTCGTACTGCCGGGCATCGCTACCTTATCCAATGCCCGCGTCGACATCAAAGCCGACCCGAACGTCAACTGGTTTGTCGACTACAACGACGCCAATATTGACCCGGCGACGGGCCGTCCCGTAGGTACGCTGCGTATTCCCAGCTTCCTGCGCCATGCGACGGGCTACATCGATTCCCGTTCTATTCTCCGCAATACGGTAGATTACGTCGGCGAACAGCTGCTGGCTTTGATTAAGAAATACGGCGTTAAAGGCTTATCCGTCAACCCTGACGACATCGAAAAAATCGTATTCACGACGGCGACGGAATTGGAATTCTGGGTCAAGACGCCGAGCCAGGACGTAGAAACGCGCCTCCTTTCGGCCTCTCAGAAATTGCAGGAACAGTACTGGCAGCGCACGCACGGCGTCGTCCGCACGGCCTTGGAACAGACTGTTGAACGTCTTGAAAAATACGGCCTCAATCCTGAAATGGGCCATAAGGAAGTCGGCGGCATCAAGGCTCAGATCGACGATTCGGGCAAATTGATTTTCGTATTGGAACAGATCGAAGTCGACTGGGCATTTACCAGCGATCCCGTACAGACGGCAGACAACGAAATCCAGGCTCGCATCATCGTCCGTGAAGTATTCCGCGAAAACGGTCTTGAAGTTACCTTCCAGGCCAAACCGATTCAGGGCGTTGCCGGTTCCGGTGAACACACCCACTTTGGATTGGGCGCTATCTTGAAGGATGGCAAATTCGTCAATCTGTTCAATCCCGATGACATGAACACGGAATTTATGTCGTCCCTCGGCTACGGCGCTATCATGGGCATGCTGAAGCATTACGAAGTCATGAATCCCTTCGTTTCGGCTACGACGGACTCGCTGAACCGCTTGAAACCGGGCTTTGAAGCGCCGGTCTGCATCGTAACGTCCTTGGGCGGCGAAACACCGGATGTTCCGACACGTAACCGTTCTGTCCTGATTGGCCTGATCCGCAACAGCGAAAGCCCGAAGGCTACGCGCTTCGAGCTGCGCGCTCCCAATCCCTTTACCAATACGTATATTGCCATCGCTATGGGCTATCTCAGCGCTCTCGACGGCATCAAGTACGCTCTTTCCAGCGGCAAGACGCCGGCTGAATTGCTGGCTGAATTGTCCAAGAAACCGGGCGAAGCCGCCGATTATCTGGAAACAGACCGGGCATATCGCTCTGAAGTCGACGTATTTGAAGAATTCACGGCGGCGGAACGAGACGCCATGTTCGGCAAAGCACCTCGCACCGTATGGGAAAACTTCAAAGCCCTCGAACTCCATCCGGAAAAATTGGATACCCTGGCTTGCCCGGCCTTTGAAAAGCGCATCATGGAATCGTTTAAATTGGGCGCGCTGAATCGCTGGGCCCTGGAACTGCAGTTCCGTATCATTCCGGATAACCTGTCCAAGGTCATTTCGGCAAAACCGCTGCACATGGAAGCCGATACTAATCCGCTGGAAGCCGAACGGTGGACGAAAATCAATGCCCTCCGTACGGAATTGGGCCGCGATACGGATAAGAGCTTGTCCATTTTCTCCAAAATTAAAAAGGCCTTGGCCGCTAACGACTACGACGCTGCTTCGGACCTCATGGTCGTCATGAACGACAAGATGGATGAACTGACCGATTTGTATTATGAATATTCTCACAATGCATTTTAATAGATAGTATAAATATGCATGCAAATACCCCTGCCGGCGCGGCAGGGGTATTTCTATAAAGGCAGGTATGCGATTTACTTCAGCACCAATCCGACTGGGCAGTGGTCGCTGCCTGTGATATCGGTGTAGATCTCAGCTTGTTCCAGACGGCTGTCCAAATCTTTGGACGTGATGAAATAGTCAATGCGCCATCCGGCGTTGTTCTGACGGGCCTTGAAGCGGTAGCTCCACCAGGAATACACGCCTTCTTTGTCGGGATAGAAGTAGCGCCACGTGTCCGTAAATCCGGCGGCCAGCAGTTCGGTCATCTTCTGCCGTTCTTCGTCGGAGAAGCCGGCATTTTTGCGGTTGGTCTTGGGATTCTTTAAATCGATTTCTTCGTGGGCTACGTTCAGGTCGCCGCACAGCACGACTGGCTTGGTTTTGTTGAGATCGACGAGATAGCGGCGAAAATCGTCTTCCCAGGTCATGCGGTAGTCGAGACGGGCTAGTTCTGACTGGCTGTTGGGAGTGTAGCAGGTGACGAAATACATATCTTCGAATTCCAGCGTAATCAGGCGGCCTTCATGGTCGTGTTCGTCGATGCCCATGCCGTACGAGCAGGACAGGGGCTTGCGCTTCGTAAAGATGGCCGTGCCGCTGTAGCCCTTTCGGTCGGCGTAGTTCCAGTACTGCTCGTAGCCGGGCACATCCAGGTCAATCTGACCTTCCTGGAGCTTTGTTTCCTGCAGGCAGAAAATATCGGCGTTCAAGTCGGAAAAAACGTCCATAAATCCTTTTTTCATCACGGCGCGCAGGCCGTTTACATTCCAGGAAATGCATTTCATGAGTCTTCATCCTTTCTTTGGATAACTTACTGTCGTAATTCAAGAAAATTTGGTATAATAAACATAAAATATTACTTTTGCAGCATGCTGCAAGCAGTAAATGTAAGTTTGCCTTTATATTGCATTCTTATTGTATAGAAAAGCAGTATGCTTGTCAAAATCGAATCAGGTGATAAGAAATGGCAGTACATGAATTAGCAGGAACGAAAGTAAGAAAAGAGGATTATATTGATTTGCAGGCTATTGCGGCGGCCTATGCCGGTACCCATCCCGACGTAAGCGATCCGCATCAGCAGGTGCGCTTCGGCACGTCGGGCCACCGCGGACAGGCTGGAAACGGCAGCTTTACGGCTGATCACGTTGCGGCCATTGCCCAGGCTGTCTGCAATTTCCGCAAGCAGTTCGGCGCGGAAGGCCCCTTGTTCGTCGGTGAAGACACCCATTATTTGTCCAAGCTGGCCTATGAAACCGTTTTGGGCGTGTTGGCGGCCAACGGCGTTACGGCTTACGTAGACAGCGAAAACGACTTTGTGCCGACGCCGTCCGTATCGCGGGCCATTCTCCGCTACAACGACTGCCGCAGCGGAAAGCTGGCCGACGGCTTGATCATTACGCCGTCCCACAATCCTCCCGAACACGGCGGCATCAAGTACAATCCGATTACCGGCGGCCCGGCAGAATCGGATATTACCAAGGCGATTGAAGCGGAAGCCAACCGCCTGCTGGCAGGTCATAACGCCGAAGTCAAGAGCATGTCCTATGAAGACGCGAAGCAAAGCCAGTGGGTCGTGCCGTACGACTACAAGGGACTGTATGTGGCAGAACTCGAATCCATCATCGACATGGACGCTATCCGCGGCGCGAACCTCCGTATTATGGTCAATGCCCTGGGCGGCTCGGGCATGAATTACTGGCATAAGATTTCGGAACAGTATCATATTCCCATCGATTTCGTCAATGATACATATGACCCGCAGTTTACCTTCATGAATTACGACCATGACGGCAAGGTCCGCATGGACTGCTCGTCGGCATACGTCATGTCAGCCGTTACGCAGAGCAAGGACAAATACGACTTGATTTTGGCTAACGACCCGGACTACGACCGTTTCGGCATCGTATCCGGCGCACAGGGCATGATTTCGGCAAACGCTTACTTGACTGTAGCGTCCCACTATCTGATGACTCACCGCAACTTTGCCGGCCGGGGCATTGCTAAGACCGTCGTTACGACAGATATGCTGGCCCGCTCGGCGGCTATGCTCGGCATTCCTTGCTACGAAGTGCCCGTCGGCTTTAAATACTTCGGCTCCTTGTACACGGAAGGTAAAATCGCCTTTTCCGGTGAAGAAAGCGCCGGAGGCTCCTTCGTTGCGAAAGACGGCAGCGTCTGGACGACGGATAAAGACGGCATGATCATGTGCCTCTTAGCTGCGGAAATCAAGGCCGTTACGGGTAAATCACCTATTGACTATTACAATGATTTGTGTGAAACGCTGGGCCGTCCGTACACGATGCGTAGCGATGCGCCGGCGACGCTGGAAGAAAAGGATCAGATCAGCTCTCTGACGGAAAGCGACGTTACGGAAAAGACCCTGTGCGGCAGCGAAATCAAGGCGGTGCTGTCCAAGTCTCCGTATGGCGACTTCGCCATCGGCGGTGTCAAGATTTCGACCGATGATGGCTGGGTAGCGGCGCGCCCGTCCGGCACGGAAGATCTGTATAAGCTGTATGCGGAAAGCTTCGTGTCCCAGGAACAGGCGGCAGCACTGCTGGAAGAAGGCAAGGCGCTGATTTCCAAAGCCTTGGCTGAATAAACAATACTATACTATGACGGAAAGAAGAAAGGACGGGCGAAAGCGTGTCCTTTCTTTTCCGGAAAATTTCCGTAAGCGGCGCGGCGGGACAGCGCTATTATGTAGCGCAGCAGTAGAATTTTGCGTTTGACTTATGGTATAATAAAGGGCATGGTAGATTAGAAAGAAATTAAAGATATGCATAAAAGGAGTGGAATCCCCATGAAAGTTGTTATCACCGTAGTCGGAGTAGACCGGACTGGCATTATCGCTACAGTAAGCCAGGTCATGGCAGAACACCAGATCAATATCATGACGATAAATCAGGTCATTTTGGACGGCATTTTCAATATGGCTATGATCGTAGACATGGAGCAGTCGACCGTCGATTTGGAAGGCCTTCAGGCTATCCTGCGGGAAAAGGGCGATGCCCTGGGCGTAGAAATCCGGGCGCAGAACCAGGCCATTTTCGATGCGATGCATCAAGTAGGATAAGGAGAACCAGGTATGCTGACAATCCATGACGTATTAGAAACGAATCAAATGATACAGAAGAATAATCTGGACGTCCGTACGATTACGATGGGGATTAGTCTTCTTGACTGCTGTTCCAGCGACGGCAAGGTATTATGCCGCAATATTTACGATAAAATCACGTCGTACGGCGAGAACCTTGTCAAGACGGGCGAAGATATTGCCCGCGAATACGGCGTGCCGATCATCAACAAGCGCGTAGCCGTTACGCCTATCAGCCTGGTAGCCGGAGCCAGCGATCTGACGAATTACGTTGAAATCGCCAGAACGCTTGACAAGGCGGCGAAGGAAATCGGTATCGACTTCATCGGCGGTTTTTCCGCGCTGGTGGAACGGGGCTTTACGGACGGCGACCGCCGTCTCATCGATTCCATCGCCGAAAGCCTGGCCTGCACCGATTTGGTATGCAGCTCCGTTGCCGTCGGCTCGACGAAAGCCGGCCTCAACATGGATGCCATCGCCGAAATGGGCCGGGTATTCAAGGATTTGGCCGAACGGACGAAAGATAAGGATGCCTTAGGCTGCGCGAAATTGGTAGTATTTTCCAACGCCGTTGAAGACAACCCCTTCATGGCCGGCGCCTTCCACGGCGTGACGAACGGCGACTGCTGCGTCAGCGTCGGCGTCAGCGGACCGGGCGTCGTCAAACGGGCATTGGAAAATGTCAAGGGCGAACCTTTCGACGTCGTTGCCGAAACAATCAAGAAGACGGCCTTCAAGATTACCCGCGTAGGGCAGCTCGTCGCCATGGAAGCGTCGAAGCGGCTCAACGTTCCCTTCGGCATCATCGACCTGTCCTTAGCTCCTACGCCGGCTGTCGGCGACAGCGTAGCCGACATTTTGGAAGAAATGGGTCTTGAAAGCTGCGGTGCCTGCGGTACGACGGCGGCTCTGGCTTTGTTGAACGACGCAGTGAAAAAGGGCGGCCTCATGGCTTCGTCCCGCGTCGGCGGCTTGTCGGGCGCGTTTATTCCCGTCAGCGAAGACAAGGGGATGCTGGAAGCCGTCGGCAGAGGCAGCCTGACCTTGGAAAAACTGGAAGCTATGACCTGCGTGTGCTCCGTCGGCCTCGACATGATCGCCATTCCAGGCGATACGTCGGCGGCGACGATTTCCGCTATTATTGCCGATGAAGCGGCTATCGGCATGATTAACAACAAGACGACAGCCGTCCGCGTCATTCCCGTTCCGGGCAAAGACGTCGGCGATACGGTTGAATTCGGCGGCCTTCTTGGCTACTGCCCGATTATCAACGTAAATAAATACAAGTCGGACGCATTTATCGCCCGCGGCGGACGCATCCCTGCACCGATGCGCAGTCTGACAAACTAATGATGTTACGGAAAGTAGGCGTGTGTTGTGCTTGAATATTTTGTGCCGTTTTTGATTGCCCTCATCGTTGCATATGTATTGACGCCAGGCGTTAAAAAGTTGGCAATTAAAGTCGGCGCCGTTGACAAACCTAATGCGAGAAAGGTCCATACTCACGCCATACCGCGGCTGGGCGGGCTGGCTATCTACGTCGGCTTCATGGCGGCCGTACTCTTCTGCGTGCCTGTGCGCCACGAGCTGCTGGGCCTTCTCCTGGGATGCACGGCTATCGTCGCCTTGGGCATTTGGGACGATATCTGCAATATTCCGGCTAAAGTAAAATTAGTCGGACAGATCGTTGCGGCATGTATTCCCATCGCCTTTGGAATTCAGATCGAATGGCTGACAAATCCCTTCGGCACGCTCATCGTACTGCCGGAGCTCGTCGCTATTCCAGTGACGATTTTCTGGATTATCGGGTTTACGAATACAGTAAATCTGATTGACGGCCTGGATGGATTGGCGGCCGGCGTGTCGTTTATCGCGTCGGTATCGATGTTTTTGCTGGCTTATACCATGAACCAGTACCTGCCGGCTATGATCATCGTCGCAATGGCCGGAGCAGCTCTCGGCTTTTTGCAGTACAATTTTAACCCCGCCAAGATTTTCATGGGCGATACGGGAAGTATGCTGCTGGGCTATACGATGGCCGTCGCAGCTGTGCTGGGGCTGGTTAAGACGGCGGCGACGATCGCGTTGGTAGTGCCGCTCATCGCTCTGGGCCTGCCCATTTTGGATACGTTATTCGCCATTATCCGCCGCAAGATGAGCGGCGTGCCCATTTTTCAGCCTGATAAGGGACATCTGCACCATCGCCTGCTGGCTTTAGGCATGTCGCAGAAGCAAGCTGTATTGATCATGTATTTCGTCAGCATCGTTCTGGGGATCGTAGCCCTGTTTGTCGCTAACGTAAACTATCAGACAGGCATCGCGACGGTATTGGTCGTCCTTGCTGTGATTATTTATACGGCGAAACGCCTTGGCATATTGCAAAAAACAACGGCCAATTCTACCCGCAAAGAATAGGCGGGTAGAATTGTTTCGCCTAAGGAGGTATTTCTATGATTAAGGTAATGACTGTATTCGGCACGCGTCCGGAAGCGATCAAGATGGCTCCGGTCGTACTGGAATTGAAAAAGCATGCCGATAAAATCCAGACAGTCGTAGCCGTTACAGCCCAGCACCGTCAGATGCTGGATCAGGTGCTGGAGTTATTCCGCATCGAACCTGATTATGATTTAGACATTATGTCGCAGGGACAGACATTATACGACATTACGACGAAATCCCTCATGGGGCTGAAGTCTGTGTTGGAAAAGGAAAAGCCGGACATCGTCCTCGTGCACGGTGATACGACGACGACCTTTGCCGGAGCACTGGCGGCGTATTATCAGCAGATTCCCGTAGGCCACGTGGAAGCGGGCCTGCGCACGGGCAATATATATTCGCCCTTCCCGGAAGAAATGAACCGCAAGCTGACCGGCTCCATCGCAGCTATTCACTTTGCGCCGACGGCGACAGCGAAAGCTAACCTGCTGAAAGAAAACGTAACGGAAGAAAATATCTATATCACGGGCAACACGGTCATCGACGCCTTGATGAAGACGGTCGACCCGGCCTATACCTTTGAAGACGAAATGCTCAATCACATTGATTTTCTCCGCCACCGGGTCATCCTGATGACGACGCACCGCCGGGAAAACCTGGGCGAGCCGATGCGCCACATCTATAAGGCCTTGCGGAGCATCGTAGAGGAAATTCCCGATACGGAAGTCGTGTTCCCGGTGCACCGTAATCCGCTGGTTCGCAAGGTTGTAGAAGAGGAATTATCCGGAGCGGACCGCATTCACCTGATCGATCCGATGGAATACGAGCCTTTTGCCAATCTCATGAACAAATGCAGCCTCGTTTTGACCGATTCGGGCGGCATTCAGGAAGAAGCGCCGTCTTTAGGCAAGCCTGTGCTGGTGCTGCGCAATACGACAGAACGGCCTGAAGCTGTAGCGGCTGGTACGGTTCGTCTCATTGGAACGGAAAAGGACGTCGTATACAATGAAACAAAACGGCTGCTGACAGATCAGCATGCGTATGACACTATGAGCAACGCTGTCAATCCTTATGGCGATGGGAAAGCTGCGCAGCGTATTGTTCAGGCAATCCTGCATGATTTCGGCGGAGAAGAAACGCTGATGAAAGAATTTTCCTTATAACAATAATGTATAAACTAACGCCAAGCCATGACTAAAAAGATAT
This sequence comes from Megasphaera sp. SW808, assembly GCF_012027795.1. Lineage (NCBI taxonomy): Bacteria > Bacillati > Bacillota > Negativicutes > Veillonellales > Veillonellaceae > Megasphaera > Megasphaera sp. SW808. The sequence continues at coordinate 84,444 of NZ_SJOT01000003.1, read as the reverse complement.
GCATATATTTCTTTTGTTAATAGAATATATTGACAAAATTAAAATATTGATTTTAAATTTTTTCCGTGCTAAAATAATTCAATAGCAATTGCGGATAAGGAAACACCACTATTCGCAGCTGCTATCATGCCATCAATGGAAACAGAGGTGTCTGCAGCATGAAGCGGAGGCGTACTGAATCTCATGATGACAATGCAAATCAGATGAAGCTCTGGGATATCGTCATGATTGCCGGTTCATTGGGGCTGACTTTATTTGTCTGTATCTGCGCGGGCGTAGCGTTAGGACGTTTTATTGACTCACATGCCGGAACGGCGCCATGGGGCATGATTGCGTGTTCCCTCATAGGCGCCGCGTCTGGTTTTTTGTCCTTGTATAAGAAAGCCGTACGCTTGAATGAAGACAAGCCGTCTCGTATGGAGAAAGACAAATAAGGGTGGTGCTGGTGGAAGAATTCGTAAGGTATGTAAAAGCGACGGTATGCAAGCTCATCGGATTTACATGTTTTGTCGCTGCTGTCCTTGCCGCATGCGGGGAAATGCAGTACATTACAGGCTGGTGCATCGGCAACGGGATCAACATCGTGTATTTTTTGATGCTGACCAGCCGCTCTGCGCGAGCTGTACAATTACCGCCGGCACGGGCTGTCGCCTTAATACGGGGCGGCGCCGTCCTGCGTCTTGTCATGATCGTGCTGGTATTAATCGTCGTAGCACAGTTCCCGTCTATTCATTTTGGGGCTGCTGTAGCCGGATTGTTTACCTATCGGGTGACGATTTTTGCCGACATGCTGATCCGGCATGTTCGCCAGCGGTAAAGAAAGGAGGTAAAGCGTATGGAATTACATACGGGGCATCATTGGGTCGTCCAGATTTTAGGGATGAACGTCAACATGGATACGATTATCATGACCTGGATTGTCGGTATTCTGGTCATTATCGTTTCTTTGGCGGCAACGCGAAAGCGGTCTCTCGTCCCGTCAGGGATGCAGAATGCCATGGAAATAGTCGTTACGGCACTTCTCGCCCAGTTTAAGGAAACCCTTGGCCCCAAGTACAGTCAGGTTGTATCTATTTTACTGACAATGTTTCTGTTTATCTTGTTTTCCAACGAATTGGGGCTCTTGCCGACGAATCATCTTCTGGCGTCACCGACAAACGATTTGAATACGACTGTAGCCTTGGCTTTGGTATCCTCCGCCATGGTTCATGTCATCGCCTTGAAAAACCAGGGCGTGAAGAAGCATTTTAAGCACTTCTTCCAACCGTTTGCTCCCTTTGTTCTCATCAATGTGCTGGAAGAATTTACGAAGCCGCTGACCTTGGCTTTCCGTCTTTTCGGCAATATTCTGGCCGGGGAAATCCTGCTGGAAGTGCTGTACTTCCTCGTTCCGGCCGGCGTGCCGATTGTCTGGCTGATTTTCAGTTTGTTCATCGGTTTAATTCAAGCGTTTATTTTTACTATATTGACAACATCGTACTTAGCTCCTTCCTTCCAGGGCGGGCATTAAACTACATTGTATATCGTATTTAGGAGGTTATTGATTATGGAAAACGCATTGATATTAGGGTTATCTGCTCTTGGCGCGGCAATTGGTATCGGTTTGGCAGCTCTCGGCGCTGCAGTCGGCGACGGCCACGCCGCTTCTAAAATGCTGGAAGGCGTAGCGCGTCAGCCTGAAATGGGCGGCAAGCTGCTGACAAACTTCCTCATTTCCGTCGGCTTGATCGAATCCATGCCTATTATCGCAGCCGTTATCGCCATCGTGCTCGTATTTGCCAATCCCTTTATTTAATGGTGGAGGAACTGGATTCCATCATGAAAGGAGGGTGTTACGTTGGTTAGTTTAACCGAAGGAACGTTGTTGTTCCAAATTATCAACTTCTTTATCTTAGTGGCTATTTTGGCAAAATTTGCGTATAAACCGCTGCTGAAGGTTTTGGAAGAACGCCGCAACAAGATCGAATCGGATCTCGACGCCGCGGCCCAGGCCAGAGAAGCGGCAGCGCAGCTGCAGGCCGAATACGAAGCGCAGCTCCGCAGCGCCCGCGCCGAAGCCCAGGCTATTATCGATAAAGCCGTAAAGCAGGCTGATAAAGAGGCGCAGGCCCAGCTCAGCGCAATACGCGAACAGATTGCCCGGGAAAAACAGATCGCCCAGGCGGAAATTGCAAACGAACGGGAAGTTGCTATCCGGGAAATGCGCAACGAAGTAGTAACGCTGTCTATGGCTGTGGCAGAAAAGCTGCTTAAAAAGAATCTGGACCCGGATATGAATGCAAAACTGGTTGCAAACTGCATCGATCAGCTTCAGGAAAACCGCGTAAAGGGGAACTGACGCTATGATACCGGAAGTCGTATACAGCAAATACAGCCAGGCTATGTTCGATATTGCAAAAGAACAGGGCAAACTTGATATATTTGGAACAGAGTTGAAAGCTGTCCGCGATGCCATGCAGGAAAATCCTGATTTGCAGAAGTTTATCTGCCATCCGCTCATACAGCCCGGCGTAAAGAAGGATACGCTGCAGAAAATATTTGCCGGCGACGTAGAGCCGCTGGTACTGCAGTTTCTCTACGTCATGATCGACAGGCGGCGCGAAGCGGCTATTGTTCCCGCTATCGACGGGTTTATCGACCTGGCGCGGGCGGCGCAGAACATCGAAGTCGCGAAGGTGCGCGTCGTCAAGGCGCTGACGGCGGCGGAAGAAGAAAAACTGGTTGCCGGATTGGAAAAGATGACAGGCAAGAAGATCGAGCCGCTGTATTACATCGATCCGTCTATCATCGGCGGCATGGTCATCCAGATTGGCGACAGATTAATAGACGGCAGCCTTGCGCGGCAGCTGCGTGATATGCAGCAGTCTCTTCTGCAGGCTGGCGTAACGAATGGGGTGACGGACGAATAATGAAGATGAAGCCAGAAGAAATTACGGCTATAATTAAACAGCAAATCGAAAATTATAATGTGGAGATGAACGTCGATGATATCGGCACCGTTCTGGAAGTCGGGGACGGCATCGCCCACGTTTACGGTTTGGATAAAGCCATGTCCGGGGAATTGCTGGAACTGCCTCGCGGCGTATACGGCATGGCCCTGAACTTGGAAGAAGACAACGTCGGCGCCGTACTGCTCGGCGACGACTCCCTGATTAAAGAAGGCGACACGGTACGCCGCACAGGCCGCGTCATGCGCGTTCCCGTAGGCGAAGCTATGATTGGTCGCGTCGTAAACCCCTTGGGTGCGCCTATCGACGGCAAAGGGGAAATCAAGACGATAGAATCCCGTCTCGTCGAAGTGCAGGCGTCAGGTATTGCCGACCGTCAGCCTGTAAAGGTACCTCTTCAGACGGGGCTTAAATCCATCGACTCTATGGTTCCTATCGGACGGGGCCAGCGTGAATTGATCATCGGCGACCGCGGTACGGGCAAGACGGCTATCGCTATCGACACGATTTTAAATCAAAAAGACAGCGGCGTTATTTGCGTTTACGTCGCTATTGGACAAAAAGCCTCGACGGTTGCCCGCGTCGTCCGGACTTTGGAAGAAAACGGTGCGATGGCGTATACTATCGTCGTCGCCGCTACGGCGTCTGACGGTGCGCCGCTCCAGTACCTGGCTCCGTATTCGGGCGTATCTATCGGCGAATACTTCATGTACCAGGGCAAGGATGTCCTCTGCGTATATGACGATTTGTCCAAACATGCCCAGGCATACCGCGCTATGAGCTTGCTGCTTCGTCGTCCGCCTGGACGCGAAGCGTATCCCGGCGACGTATTCTACTTGCATTCCCGTCTGCTGGAACGGGCGGCAAAGCTTTCGGATGATTTGGGCGGCGGTTCCATTACGGCTCTGCCGATCATTGAAACGCTGGCCGGTGATTTGTCGGCGTACATTCCGACAAACGTTATTTCCATTACGGACGGCCAGATATTCCTCGAAACGGAAGCCTTTAACTCCGGTATCCGTCCGGCTATCAACGTCGGCTTGTCCGTATCCCGCGTAGGCGGCTCCGCCCAGATTAAGGCTATGAAGAAAATTGCCGGTACCCTTCGTCTGGATTTGGCGCAGTACCGCGAATTGGCGGCCTTTGCCCAGTTTGGCTCTGACCTCGATAAGAGCACGAAGGCCCAGATCGATAAAGGCGAACGGACGATGCAGCTCTTAATTCAGCCGCAGTACCATCCGATGCCGGTCGAAGACCAGGTCATGCAGATTTATTTGGCCGTTAAAAACTACCTCATGCCGATTCAGGTATCGGAAGTACAGCAGTTTGCCGACGGTTTCATCACGTTCATGCATACCAATTATCCGGAAGTCGGCGAAAGCATCAAAACGACGAAGGAACTCGGCCAGGACGCAGAAGCAACCCTCCAGAAGGCTATCGGCGAATATACGAAGCAGTATAGCGCCACCCATGAGCTGATTAAAGAGGAGGAATAATCTATGCCGAGTGCACGCGAAATAAACCGGCGGATCAAATCCGTTACGAATACTCAGCAGATTACGAAAGCCATGAAAATGGTATCGTCTGTACGACTGCGCCGTGCACAGGAAAGGGCGTTGGCCACAGCGCCGTATACGGAAAAAATCGAAGGCATGCTGCAGCGCTTGGCTGCGGCGTCTACAGGCGAAAAAGTCGCCTTGTTTACGCCTCATGACGAGGTGAAGAAGACGTGCTATATTATCGTCGGGGCTGACAAAGGCCTGGCCGGCGCGTTTAATTCCAATATCAACAAGGCCATGGTCGCCGTGCTGAAAGACAAGCCCCGCAGCGCTTCGATGCTGCTCGTGACAGGCCGTAAGCCTGCTGAATATTTAAAGCATCTGCATATCGTGCCGGACCAGAAGTGGACGGGCTTTTCCGATAAGCCTCAGTTCACTGATGCCCAGCAGATTGCCCATGTTGCTACAGAACAATTTTTGGCTGGCGAAGTAGACGAAGTATATATCATTTATACGAAGTTTAAGTCAGCCTTATCGCAAGAAGTACAAACCGTCAAAATGCTGCCTATTTCGCAGCAGGACGGCTCTGAAAAAACCGGTCCGAAAGAAGAGTATCTCTTTGCGCCGGATGCCCATCAGGTCTTGGAATCGCTTTTGCCTCAGTATCTGGACATGCTCGTGTACAACAGCCTGCTCCAGTCAGCGGCCAGTGAGCTCGGGGCCCGTATGACGGCTATGACGTCGGCAACGGATAATGCAGGCGAGCTGATCGACAGATTGACTGTCCATTACAACAAAGTCCGTCAGGCCGGCATTACGAACGAACTGACAGAAATTGTCAGCGGTGCTAATGCCCTGCAGTAGGGCGTGAGTAAAACTAAGAAAGAGAGGAGAGCCTCTTCATGAGCAATAACATTGGGAAAGTAATCCAGGTCATCGGCCCGGTTATTGACGTGCGGTTTGCTTCCGAAGCAGATTTGCCCGCCATTTACACTGCCCTTCACGTCACCGGCGGGGAAGGCGAACAGGCCGTCGACTTGGTAGCAGAAGTTATGCAGCACTTAGGCGACGACGTCGTCCGCTGCGTTGCTATGAGTTCTACAGATGGTCTCGTCCGCGGCATGGCTGCGGAAAATACGGGCGGCCCCATTAAGGTTCCCGTCGGCAAGGGCGTGCTGGGACGTATTTTCAACGTTCTCGGTCAGACCGTCGACAAGGTAGACGAAGTAGTAGAAGCTGAAGATTATTGGCCTATCCATCGGCCGGCTCCGAAATTTGAAGACCAGTCTACGGGTACGGAAATTCTCGAAACAGGCATTAAGGTCGTCGACCTCATCGCTCCGTATGCCAAAGGCGGCAAGATCGGCTTGTTCGGCGGCGCCGGCGTAGGCAAGACCGTTCTCATCATGGAATTGATTCACAACGTTGCGACGGAACACGGCGGCTATTCCGTATTTACCGGCGTAGGCGAACGGACCCGCGAAGGCAATGACTTGTGGAACGAAATGAAGGAATCGGGCGTTATCAGCAAGACCGCTCTCGTATACGGCCAGATGAACGAACCGCCCGGAGCCCGTATGCGCGTCGGCTTGACGGGCCTTACGATGGCTGAATATTTCCGTGATAAAGAACATCAGGACGTGCTCCTGTTCATCGATAATATTTTCCGTTTCATTCAGGCCGGCTCGGAAGTATCGGCCCTGCTGGGCCGCATTCCTTCGGCTGTTGGGTATCAGCCGACGTTGGGGACGGACGTAGGCGCGCTGCAGGAACGCATCACGTCGACGAAGAACGGTTCTATTACGTCCGTACAGGCCGTATATGTCCCTGCCGACGATTTGACCGACCCGGCTCCGGCTGCGACCTTCGCCCATTTGGATGCGACGACCGTACTGTCCCGTCAGATTGCCGAATTGGGCATTTATCCGGCTGTCGATCCCCTGGATTCGACATCTCGTATTCTCGACCCACATATCCTCGGCGAAGACCATTATCAGACGGCCCGCGCCGTTCAGGCTATTTTGCAGAAATACAACGACCTGCAGGATATCATCGCTATCCTCGGTATCGATGAATTGTCGGAAGAAGACAAGCTCACCGTTGCCCGGGCCCGTAAGATTCAGCGTTTCCTGAGCCAGCCTTTCTCCGTTGCTGAACAGTTTACCGGTCAGCCGGGCCGTTATGTGCCGCTGAAAGATACGATTGCCGGCTTTAAGGAAATTCTGTCAGGCAAATGCGACGACATGCCGGAACAGGCGTTCTATATGGTAGGCGATATCGAAGAAGCATATGAAAAGGCCAAGACTCTGAAAGGAGAATAGGCTATGGCAGAAAAAGGAAAGACTATCCGTTTGGAAGTAATTACTCCCGATGCTGCCGTATTAAACGAAGATGTGGAATTCGTCCTCGTGCGGGCCTTAGACGGCGATTTGGGCATTATGCCCAATCATGCGCCGCTCATCGCATCTTTGGATATCTGGCCGCTTATGTACGATATAGGCGGGCAGCGCCATTGCCTGAGCGTAGCTTCCGGATTTTTGGAAGTGAGCAATAACGCGATTACCGTCATTACGCCGGCGGCGGAAAAGCCTGAAGACATCGACGTCCAGCGGGCAGAAGCAGCCCAGCAGCGGGCGGAAGCATTGCTTCACAGCCAGCGGAAGGACATAGACGTGCATCGGGCGGAAATGGCGCTCAAGCGCGCGTTGTGCCGCTTGGACACGGCAAAAAAATACGGCGGACATTAAAAAATGCTGCATATAAAAGAGAAGCAGAACATGAGATTTCTCATTTCTTGCTTCTCTTTTTTGCAGCGTGAAAGACTTTATGCTAAAATCATGTGGTTTGCGTTAACCCTTTGGAGAATAGGGGCGCGGCAGGAACGTGTTCAGGCTGTCGTAATGCCAGCGTGTTTTATGTTCCCGGATGTTTTGGCTCAGCGCGAGCTGGGTATGCTCCCGCTGCACGTAGTGGCTTGAATAGGATGTTTCCCATATAGGTTCGTTCGTATGCTGCGCTTTCAGCATGTGCTGGGCCATGGTATGCTTGCAGTGCGATATGAACCATTTGACGACGCGGTCGTTGCATCGCCTGTACAAGACGAGCAGATGCACGTGATTGGGCATGATGACGTAATCCTGAATCATGACGAGCTGAGATGAGAGCTTCAGCTTCCGCAGCCCTTCCTCTGCGGCCATTCCCCATACCGTCGGCTGCCAGACGAATCCGTTTTTATCCTTATAAATCCTTCCGAGAGTAGTCTGCTTTTCATGCGTGCAGAGCGTGATGAATTGGACGCGATGGGCCGGCCAGGGAGCGTTTGTTTTGTTAGTATTCATAAGTCGGTCACCTCCAACAGATATTATATGTCATTATATAGGATGAAAATAAAACTAAAATTAAAAAGACGAAGAATATACATTAAATTTTAATTAAAAAATGAGATAATGATAGCGTGTATTAATAATTCATGCAATTTGAATCATTTGAAACTCTTTAGCTGCTGCCATGAGGGAGAGGGGACACTGTTCGGACTACCAGAAACATAGCAGGAGAAACTCACAGGATATAAGCAACAGGCGGCATAGAATACGGTTCACTCTCCGTGAATAAATGGGAAATGCATGCAGATATCCATAAGAAGCATGGAGTTTTTTGCGCTAGATAACTTGGCTCATCTTGCTTTTGCCGCCTCCCTTTGTTACAATAAATGCAGTGCATAAGGAGGGTTTGCTGTGAATACAATTTTGCATGAAGTATATGAGTGGGTATATTCCATTATCATAGCGTTGGCCATCGCGATGGTCATTCACATTTTCTTTTTCCAGCCGACACGCGTGTCCGGCGAATCGATGGTGCCGACGCTTCATAACGGCGAATACCTCATTGTGTCCAAGCTGGGGCACGTCATGGGCGATGTGCCGGATTACGGCGATATCGTCATCATCGACAGCCGCGTGCTGTACGAGCGGACCTGGAAAGACGATGTGACGGAGCCTATGAACAATTACCTGGCCTTTTTCAATCATGACTTACAGACGAAAAGCGTCTGGGTCAAGCGGGTCATCGGCCGGCCCGGCGATACGCTGGCCTTCCGCGACGGCAAGGTATGGCGCAACGGCGAGCCCTTGGACGAGCCGTATATCAACGAGCCCATGAATTACAGCCGTAAGGATGAAATCAAGATTCCCGAAGGCTATGTATTCTGCATGGGGGACAACCGCAACCACAGCAGCGACAGCCGCTTTATCGGTCCCGTGCCTGTGGATCACGTATTGGGCAAGGTAATTTGGTAGTACCATAATTTCACAAGACAGTTCGCAATCCATCCTGTCGGTAAACAAAACTAGGAAGCTGTACATGACATGAATTTTTATGTATGTATGCCGACGGGTTTGCCTTTGGACAAGCCCGTTTTTTATTGTAATGAAATGAAGGGAGGCGGCGCTGATGTATAATTTCCTGGCAAATACGAAACGCATGACTATTTCCAGTATGGTCATTGCCTTGTATATCGTCCTGCTGTATGTGACGCAGGGCGTTTCCTTTGGCCCCTATCAAATCCGAATCGCTACGGCCTTGTATGCATTGGCTTTCGTGTACCCCTTCCTGGTCGTGCCTATGGGGATTGCAAACTTTGCCGCTAATTTTTTGTTTGGCGGCCTGGGATTGCTGGATATGGCCGGCGGCTGTCTGGTCGGCCTGGTGACGACGTGGCTCATCGTGCAGGTTCGCCTGCGGGGCTGGAACGTCTGGCTTGCGGCCCTGCCTATCTGGTGGGTTCCGTCCTTAGGCGTCAGCCTGTGGCTCTCCTATTTATTTGGCCTTCCCTACGGCATGCTCGTCGCGTCGTTGTCGGCAGGGCAGTTTCTGCCGGCTCTTTGCGGCGTATTTCTCATCCACGCCTTGACCAAGGCATATCGTGTTAATAAGGAGCATGTATGAACAGAACAAATGAAGAATTAAGCCAGCTGGCTTCATTGGGGAGTCAGCATACGACGTATCATCAGGATTACGACCCGGGACTGCTGGAAACCTTTGACAACAAGCATCCTGGCCGGGATTATTTTGTCAAATTCAACTGCCCGGAATTTACCAGCCTGTGCCCCAAGACAGGCCAGCCTGACTACGCGACGATTTATATTTCCTATGTGCCGGACCAAAAGATGGTCGAAAGCAAGTCGCTGAAGCTGTACCTGTTCAGCTTCCGCAATCACGGCGATTTCCATGAAGACTGCGTCAATATCATCATGGACGACCTGATCGCCCTCATGAACCCGAAATATATCGAGGTGTGGGGCAAATTTCTGCCCCGCGGCGGCATCAGCATCGATCCGTACTGTAATTACGGCCGCCAGGGTACGCCGTGGGAGCAGGTAGCCTGGCAGCGCCTGTCCCAGCATGATTTGTATCCGGAAAAGGTAGATAATCGGTAAAGCTGCCGGGCCGCGTCTTCTTTTTTTTCGGCGTTCATGGTATAATCATCTTATTAGTATACTGTAATAAAGGATGGTGCATACAGGTGAAAACAAAAAAAATCGTACTGGCTCTGGCTATGACCTTGGCAATTTCAGCGACGGCATTCGCAGCGAAAGATAATATGTGGCAATACAATAAATACACGACGATCGATATGGATTCGGCAAAGATTTCCTACGATATGGGCCGTGAAGTATTGACCTTTGAAACTATCGAAGTGGCCGGCGATACGACGGACTACTGCACGTACGTCTACAACGTAGACGACCAGACGATCCAGCTCAAGGAAATGGTTACCAAGACGAAGAAGAGCAAATACAAGAGCAGCTTCTATCCCGAAGATATCAAAGACGGCAACAGCGTCATCAAAGCGCGGGCCCGCATGGCCAACGACGTATTGGAAAAGGTACGTCAGGAACGCCGGAAATAATTCGGCTCTCCTTCTTACATACGCATAAAAACTCCCCGTCACGGAATGCAGGCGCATTCGCGGCGGGGAGTTTTGTTTTTTGCTGTGTTTAGGACAGGTTTATTTGCCTTTCAGGCACACCGACAGCCAGCGGGGCAGGGGAAGGTTCATGACGACGGCGGAGTAGGCCGCGGCCAGGCCGGCTACGATGAGATAGATGGCGAGGATGTGGACGGCCCGCAGGTACAGGTGGAAATGGGCTGCCAGGCCGGTGCAGGCGCTGAGGAAGACGGGATGGACCAGGTAAATGGGATAGGAGTAGTTTCCCAGCATGGATAAGAGGCGGTGCATGACTGGCGGAACGGAATGGCATTCGAGCCAGTACAGGAAGAAGACGATCGTCGTGACCGTATAGACCATGCCGACAGGGCTGAGCTGATGGACCGTAAAGACGGCGGACAGGACGTCGTAATGGAGGTAATCCATGACGCCGTAGTAGGCGGCCAGCATGCCTGCCGTAGCGGCCAGCTGAAGGACGTTGATGAAGACGCCGCGGCGGCTGATCCAGTCGACGGCCTGTTGGAAATGTTCGGCCATAAAGGCGCCGAACATGAAGATGAACAGGTAATGGAAGACGACGTAGTTCAGCCGGTATACGAAGGCGTCGTGCAGGAACGGCGAGTCCGTCGGCGCCGTCCAGATATAACTGGAATAAAAATTGAAGACGACGTTGGCCGCGAACAACAGCGTAAACGAGGCGAGAGGCGCCTTATCCATCTGGCGGAGCAGGCCGCGCCAAAGCGGCATGAGAAGGTAAAACCACAGCAGGATGACGAGAAAGTAGATATGATACATGGCTAGGCCATACCACAGGGTTTTCACGAAGGCCAACGGCTGAAACAGGTTGAAATTGTGACTGAGAACGGATACGTACACCATATAAAACAGGGACCAGGCGATATAAGGGACAAAGACTGTCCGCAGGCGGCGGCGCAGGTAGTCTTTGTAGGAAAAGGGCTGGTTCAGGGGCTGGCTGCAGAACATGCCGAAGGCCGACAGGAAGAAGAAGGCCGGTACGGAAAACCGCGACAGGATTTCCAATACGGCGACGAGCCACAGATTAGGCGTCGGATTGGCAATGGCTACGGAGCCGACGTGAATGCCGATGACGCCGAGCATGCACAGGCCGCGCATATAATTGATGGAATGAATAAATCGCTTTGACATTAGGCACCTCGAAAGATACAATAAGATGTGTGTAGTATGGTATAATAAAAAGACGTATTTATTATATCAAATTTTGACGCATTAAGCAGGTATCAGTATGAATCAATCTATGACGAAACGCATCACCCGGACGGGCCTGCTGCTGGCGGCGACGCTGATCTTGCAGGGGCTGCGCCTGTTTATTCCTATCCCTCCGCAGGTCAGCATGTTTGTCATCGGCTCTCTGGTCAACGCTTGCCTGGTGCTGGCAGTGTGGAGCGTCGGGCGGAAATCCGGCCTGGTCGTGGCCTGTGTGACGCCTGTCTTTGCCTGGCTGGAAGGGATGCTGCCCTTTTTGCCCTTCATATTTCCCGTCGCGGCCGGAAACTGCGCCTTTGTCTTCGCCGTCGATGGGCTGCGGCGGTTTCGCGCGGCCGGTTTAGCTGGCGCGGCGCTGTGCAAGGCCGCCGTCGTGTACGGCTCTTTTTATGTCTTGTTCAGCTATGTGGAATTTCCCGCTGCCGTACGGCACATGATACTGCTGGTCATGAGCTGGCCTCAAATCGTGACGGCCGCAGCCGGCGGCGTGTTAGCCTATGTCATTGCCAAGCGCCTGCCCCGTCTGGAGGGGCCGCGCTGATACCTGTCGTTTTAGGAGGAACGCATTCATGAGCATATTTTATTACCTGCCGGCTCTCATCGGCGTAGTGTTTATCATCGTCGGGACCTATCACGGCTGGAAGCTCCGCCGCCTTGTCGGCCGCTGCAAGGCCGCCGCTACGGGGACGCTGCTAGGCTTTGAGCAGCAGAAATCGAAGAGCGGCGACCGGTATTTCCCCGTCGTCGAGTTCAGCGACGGCGAACAGACCTATCGGGCCCGGTATGGCTTCGGCTCGCCCGAATGGGATATCGTCGCCGGCGACGAAGTGGATTTGCGCTACAACCCGGATAATCCGGAAGAAATTTATTTGTATCACAAGCAGAGCCTGCGGCAGCAGTATGCCAGCCCGTTTTTCGTGATTGTCGGGGGGCTGATTTTTATTTTCGCCTACTACTATCTTTTGTAATAGATGAGGACGGAAAAGGAGGAGATTATGACGACAACGACATCATCCTATCCGGTCAATCCTGAAGCCGTGCAGGCTATGAAACAATTTTTGGAAGCCTTGGGACTGGATTTGACGGCCTTGGGCATGGAAAAGACGCCGTACCGCGTCGCCGAGGCCTTCGGCCAGTTTTTTTCCGGCCTGAAGGAAAATCCGGACGACGAGTGGGCCGCTCCGATTATATCGCAGACGAACGGCTTGGTAGCCGTCCGCAACATCCGCTTCCAGTCCATGTGCGAGCACCATCTCCTGCCGTTCTTCGGGACGGCCCATATTGCGTATTATCCCCAGGACGGGCGCATTGCCGGCTTCGGCCATTTTGCCCGGGCCGTCAGCGTCCTGGCCCGCCGCCCGCAGCTGCAGGAACGGCTGACCGAGGATTTATGCCAATCGCTGTGCCGGGGGCTCCAGCCGAAAGGCGTGCTCGTCGTCGTCAAGGCGACTCATCTGTGCCTGACGATGCGCGAGGGCATGGCTGCCGACGCCGACATCGTCACGGCGGCGACCAGCGGCTGCCTTCAGGCCGGCACGAAGGAATACGATCAGGCCTGGAAGCTTCTCATGGGCGATGCCGGAGCCGGTACTATACTGATGAAAGAGGAAGAATCATGGACACCATAACCATAAAGGGAATGCATTTTTACGGCTATCACGGCTGTCTGCCGGAAGAACAGCGGACGGGACAGCCCTTTCACGTCGACGCCGTGTTGTACGCCGATTTGTCAAAGGCCGGGGCCAGCGATGAGTTGAACGATACGATTGATTACAGCAGGGTGTATCAGCTCGTACAGTCTATCGTAGAAGGCCGGACGTACCGACTCATCGAGCGGCTGGCTGCGGTCATTGCCGACGAGGTGCTGGCCGGCTTTCCCGTCGACGCCGTGCGCGTCGCCGTACACAAGCCGCAGGCCCCTATTGGCGGCCCCTTTGACGACGTGGCGGTGACGGTGGAAAGGAGACGCCATGGCTAGATTTTATATCAGTGTCGGCGCCAATCTGGGCGACAGGGAGCAGAGCCTGCGCAAGGCCATCGACTGCTTGCGCCGGACGGAGGGTATAGATGTTGCGGCGGTGTCGCCGTGGTATGAAACGCCGCCGTGGGGCAAGACGGACCAGCCGGCCTTTCTTAACGGCGCAGCGGCCGTCGACGCGGACATGAGCGGACAAGAACTGCTGGATATTTGCTTATCCATTGAGAAAGAGCTGGGCCGGGTGCGCCATGAAAAATGGGGAGCCCGGGTCATCGACATGGATCTCGTGTACAGCCCGGATGAGAGGAGCTGTACGGAGACGCTGAAGCTGCCCCATCCCTATATGCTGGAACGGGCCTTTGTCCTCGTGCCGCTGCGGGATATTGCGCCGGATTTGATCCTGGAAGGAAAGACTATTGACCAGTGGATAGACGACCTGCCTGATGCCGGGCAGGTCAAGCCATACGTGTAAAAGGGGGAGAGCGTAGTGGAAAAAATATTGATTGCCGACGACGAGCAGCTCATGCGCCAGCTCGTCGTAGATTTTCTCCAGCCCGAAGGCTATGAGCTCATCGAAGCGGCCGACGGCAAGGAAGCACTGGAGCTGTATAAGAAGGAACATCCCGACTTGGTCCTTCTCGACGTCATGATGCCGGGCTACGACGGCTGGACTGTATGCCGCGAAATCCGCCGCGAATCGGCCGTGCCTATTATGATGCTTACGGCCAAGGGCGAGGAAATTGACCAGCTCTTCGCTTACGATTTGGGCGTCGACGAATATATTACCAAGCCCTTCAGCCCGAAAATCCTGGTGGCAAAGATTAAGGCCCTCCTGCGCCGCGTCCAGAAGGAGCAGGAAGTGCAGAAGATCGAGGACGGCGTGTCTATCGACCAAGAGGCGCGTCAGGTCGTCCTAGACGGCAAGAACATCGATTTGAGCCCGACGGAATACAAGCTGCTGACCTATCTGGTCAGCAACGCCGGCAAGGCATTGAGCCGCCGTCAGATTCTCAATAAGGTGTGGAACTACGATTATTACGGCGATTTGCGCACTGTCGACACGCATATCAACCGCCTGCGCATCAAGCTGGGCGATAAGGGAAAATACATTCAAACCGTCCGCGGCTACGGATACCGCTACGATGCCAAATGACGCGCCTGTCCCTGCGGGTACAGTCGGGCATGTATGTTCTCGGCTTTACTCTCTTTTTCATTCTGACTCTCATTGGAGCCATTGGGTTTGGGTTTAACCGTTACTTTTTCGATGCTAAGCAGGATTCCATGGCCGAGGCAAGCCGCCAGATCAGCCGTATTTATCAGGAAAAGGGCCGCAGCGGCGAAGAAGAGATTGACATGGTGAGCCAAAATGTGGGCATTGACGTGCTTATTGTCGATAACCAGCAGCTGGTCTACTCGTCGCGGCCGAGCCGTCGTGTCTGGGTCAGCCCGCCGAAAATGGATGACAACGACGTCGTCGTTGTCGTCGGCAAGGAAACGGAAGCACAGGAACATGATGCTAATGCCCGAATGCCTCAGCACATACAGGAATTGATGAGCCTGCTGCAGGGAAAGGATCCCGCTGAAACGGAGCTTGGTCAGGTGCGTTATTATGAGTTGGATAACAATTTCCGCTATTTTAACCTGGTGACCCGCATAGATGACAACGTATATCTGCTTATGATTTGTCCGATTGCGCCTATGCAGGAAAGCATTTACCTCGTCCAGAAATTCATCGTCACCTGCGGCATCATCTGGCTTATCATCGCCGCCGTCGGTACGGTGCTCCTGACCAACAAGATGACCCGGCCCCTACTGGAGCTCAAGAGCCTGTCGGCGGCCATGACCCATTTAGATTTCACCAAGAAGTGGCAGGGGAAGCGGACCGATGAAATCGGCGAGCTGGGCACGAGCCTCAATATCTTGTCAGATCAGCTGAACGAAGCCCTGACGGCGCTGAAGCAGTCGAACGAAGAGCTGCAGAAGCAGCTCGACAAGGCCAAAGAAGTCGAACACATGCGCCAGTCCTTTATCTTCGCCGTGTCTCATGAATTGAAGACGCCTCTGGCGATCATTCAGGGCTACGCCGAAGGATTGGACAGCCTGCACATTGACGAGGCGACGCGGCAGAAGTACTGTCATGTTATCCAAAGCGAGACGGTCAAGATGGACAACCTCGTCAAGAGCCTTCTGAACCTGTCGCGGCTGGAAACGGGGTCTTTTAAATTAGAAAAGACGGCCTTTGATTTCGCCGCCCTGACGGATGAGGCGAAGGAGCGCTTCGCCAACGCCATTCACAAGAAGGGCATCCATATGGAATGGCACGTGCCCGATGAAATGACGGTGTATGGCGATCCGGAGCAAATCGACATCGTTCTCAGCAATTTCCTGAGCAACGCCATCGATTACACGCCTGACGGCGGCAGGATTGCCGTCAGCTGTAAAGAGCAGGAAACGAATTACGTCGTCAGCGTATATAACCAGGGAATTCAAATTCCCGAAGAGTACCAGCCCCGTATTTGGGAGCCCTTTTACAAAGTCGACACGGCGCGAAGCCGCAACGTCCGGCGGACCTTCGGCGGTCACGGCCTGGGACTGGGCATCGTCGCCGCCCTGGTCAAGCTTCACGGACAGCAGTACGGCGTGCGCAACGAAGCGGACGGCGTGACCTTCTGGTTTACCATTCAAAAAGGATAATGATTGCAACGAGCCCGGCTGCGTCCCTGCGGCCGGGTTGTCGTATATATTGCCGCGGAGGCGGAAAAGGCGGTCTTTCGTGTATTTATCTGGATGCCGTTCTATGATACAATACTAATAACTATGATAGTGGAAGGATGGGGACAAGTGAAAAAGTTTTTGGAAAACGCGGAAATTTTGCAAAATGAAGCGATTATTCCCGACGTTTGGAAAATGGTATTTCATGCGCCGAAGATTGCTGCCGAAGCAAAGCCCGGCCAGTTCGTCAATATGCAGAAGCAGGGAGGGAAGACGTTCCTGCGCCGTCCCTTCGGCATCGTCGACGCCGATACGGAGACGGGAGCCGTTACGATCATTTACCGCCTCGTAGGCACGGGGACGCAGGAGATGGCGGCTATGAAAGCAGGCGAAGTCATCAGCGCTGAAGGCCCTCTGGGTGAAGGCGTGTTCACGACGACGCCGGGCAAAGCGCTCCTCGTCGGCGGCGGCGTCGGCCTGGCTCCGCTTATTTTCCTGGCCAAGAAGCTGGATAAGCCCGTCGTGCTCGTAGCCGGTAAGACTGCGGCAGAAACGTTCTGGACGAAGTTTTTTGAGCCCTATGCGGAAAAGATTTACGTGACGACCGACGACGGCTCGCTGGGCATCAAGGGCTTTGCCGTCCATGCCTTGCCGACGATTTTTGCTGAAAATCCAATCGACCGCGTGTCGGTGTGCGGCCCGACGGTCATGATGCAGACCATTGCCGAAGCGTCCGACGCGGCCGGCGTTGCCTGCGAGGTTTCCATGGAAAAACGGATGGCCTGCGGCATCGGCGTATGTCTCGGCTGTACCTTTGAAAGCAAGATAAGCGGCAAACGCTATAAGGTCTGCGCCGACGGTCCTGTATTCCCGGCGAAGGAGGTCTTCTGATGAACAAGGAACGCATAGCTGTGAACTTTGCCGGCATTTCCATGAAAACGCCGGTCATGGGGGCGTCGGGAACCTTCGGCTTCGGCCTGGAATACGCCGACTTCCTCGACATTGACAACATCGGCGCTATTATATCCAAGGGCATTACGCCTTTGCCGCGGCCGGGCAATCCGGGCGTGCGCGTCGCCGAAACGCCGGCAGGCATGCTGAACTGCATCGGCCTGGAAAATCCCGGCGTAGACGCTTTTAAGCGGGATATCCTGCCGGAAGTAAGCCGTCACAGTACGCCGCTCATCGTCAATATCTCGGCCGGTACGGCGGAAGAATACGGCGAATTGGCTGCAAAGCTCGACGTAGACGGCGTCGCCGCCCTAGAAGTCAACATTTCCTGCCCGAACGTCAAAGAGGGGGGCATCGTCTTCGGCACCGACCCGAAGGCCGCCGCGTCGGTAGCCCGCAGCGTCAAGGACCACACGAGCAAGCCGGTCATCATGAAGCTGTCGCCGAACGTGACGGATATTACCGTCATGGCTAAAGCCGTGGAAGACGCCGGAGCCGACGCCGTATCGCTCATTAATACGCTGACAGGTATGGCTATCGACATCTATACGCAGAAGCCTCTGTTAGGAAATATTACGGGCGGCTTATCCGGTCCGGCCGTAAAGCCCGTGGCCCTGCGCATGGTATGGCAGGTTGCCAACGCCGTGAAGATTCCCGTTCTGGGCTTAGGCGGCATCGCGTCGTGGCAGGACGCCGTCGAGTTTATGCTGGCCGGCGCCAGCGCCGTCGCCGTAGGGGCATATAACTTCGTCAATCCCTGCGCCGTAGAAGAAATTGCCGAAGGTATGGACGCCTACTGCGAAAAGATGGGAATTTCCCATATCAGCGAGATTATCGGCAAGATAAACGATTGACACGTATAGGCGTTTTTGGTAAAATCTAGGTGTATTTTGATAAGTTATGATTCAATAAGGAGATGCGCTATGGACATTGCTTTATGGACTGATAGTGAAGCGGTTTGTAAACGGGCAATGCAGCAGTGCGTCTAAGTGAATAAACCCAAAGGTGATTGCCTCACTTTTGGGTTTTACTTATTCTAAGGAGGGATTTTTTTGAAGGTCGGCATTATTATGGGAAGCGATTCAGATTTTCCGATCATGAAAAAAGCGGTTGATGTGTTGAAAGAATTTGGCGTAGAGTACGAAGTATTATTGGCTTCGGCGCACCGGACGCCGGCTGCCGTGCGGGACTTCGCCTCCGGCGCGGAAGAACGGGGCATCAGCGTCATCATCGCCGGCGCCGGCATGGCGGCTCATCTGCCCGGCGTCGTCGCCAGCTTTACGACGCTGCCGGTTATCGGCGTTCCTTTGGAAAGCGGCAGCCTGAAGGGCATGGACGCCCTGCTGGCTATCGTGCAGATGCCTTCGGGCATGCCCGTTGCGACGATGGCCGTAAACGGCGCGAAAAACGCGGCCCTGCTGGCTCTGCAGATCGGCGCGGTCAGCGACCCGGCGCTGGCTGCGAAATACAAAGCCTACCGTGAAGACATGGCGAACCAGGTCATGGAAAAGAACAAAAAGATTCAAGAAGCCGTACAGGCGTTGTAATCCAAAATTTCAGCATTTAGCAAACAGGAGGTTTTCATGTTTTACGATCCGATTTGGGATAAGCAGCATGAAGAATGCGGCGTATTAGGTATTTTCGACAAGACTCTGGATATTCCCCGCTACATCTACTGGGGGCTGTTCGCCCTGCAGCACCGCGGACAGGAAAGCGGCGGCATGGCCCTGACTGACGGCGTAGATATTCACACCTACCGCGGTATGGGCCTTATCAGCTCGGTATTTGAAAAAGGTGTTCCCGACGAAGAAGGCGGCCCTATCGGCATCGGCCACGTCCGCTATTCGACGACGGGCTCCAATAATCCTCGCAATATCCAGCCGTTGGCCGTGTATACGCCTATGGGACAGCTGGCGCTGGCTCACAACGGCAACCTGACCAATACGCGCGCCCTGCGGGAAGAGCTGGATAAAAACGGCGCCATTTTCCAGACGACCATGGACAGCGAAATCATCGTCAACCTGATCAGCCGCAGCCAGAAGGAAACGATGGAAGAACGCATCATGGAAAGCATGAACCGTCTCGGCGGAGCCTATTCCCTCGTGCTGATGACCAAGGATAAATTGTACGGCGCCCGCGATCCTTACGGCTTCCGTCCGCTGTGCATCGGCCGGACCGACGGCGGCGGCTGGGTATTGGCGTCGGAAACATGCGCTCTCGACGCTATCGGCGCGACCTTTGTCCGCGACGTACAGCCCGGCGAATTCGTAGAAATTACGGAACAAGGCGTAAAATCGAGAATCTTTGCAACAGTAGACCGCAAACAAATCTGTTCCTTTGAATATATTTATTTTGCCCGTCCGGACAGTACTATTGACGGACAGGACGTATACCAGGCCCGCCTGAACATGGGCAAGGAAATGTGGAATGAAACGCAGTACGATGCCGATTTGGTCATTTCCGTACCGGACAGCGGCAACACGGCGGCTATTGGCTATTCCCAGGCTTCGGGCATTCCGTTCCGCCACGGCCTTATCAAAAATCGCTACATGGGCCGTACCTTCATCAAACCGAATCAGAAGCAGCGCGAACTGGCCGTGCGCATGAAGCTGAACGTCGTCAAATCCGTCGTAAAGGGCAAGCGCATCGTCATGGTCGACGACTCCATCGTCCGCGGCACGACGAGCGGCATTATCTGCAAGCTCCTGCGCGAGGCCGGAGCGAAGGAAGTCTACATGTGCGTATCGGCACCGCCGATTAAATATCCCTGCTTCTACGGCATCGACACGTCGGTCCGCAAGGAACTCATCGCGTCGACTCTCAACGTAGAACAGATACAGAAATACATCGGCGTAGACAAGCTGCATTTCATTTCCATCGAAGGCCTGAGCCGGGCGATCTCGAATATTCCGCGGGAAGACATGTGCTTGGCCTGCTTCAACAACGACTACCCGACGGCCATTCCCACGGCGAATGAGGAAGGAGAAAAATATGCTCTCGAACACAAATAAAGGATTAACCTATGCAGACGCCGGCGTAGATATCGATGCCGGCAACAAAGCAGTAGAACTCATGAAGGATTCGGTCAAAGCGACGTACCGCCCGGAAGTCCTCGGCGACCTCGGCGGCTTCGGCGGCCTCTTTTCTCTCATGAACAGCGAGATAAAAAATCCGATTCTAGTAAGCGGCACTGACGGCGTAGGCACGAAGCTGCGCCTGGCCATTATGATGGATAAGCATGATACGGTCGGTCAGGACTGCGTAGCCATGTCCATCAACGATATTCTCGTCCAAGGGGCGGAACCGCTGTTCTTCCTGGACTACATCGCCGTAGGCAAGCTGGACCCCGTACAGGTAGCGACGATCGTAAAAGGCGTCGCCAATGCCTGCAAGGAATCGGGCTGCGCCCTCCTCGGCGGCGAAACGGCTGAAATGGCCGGCTTCTACGCAAAGGACGACTACGATTTGGCCGGCTTCGGCGTCGGCATCGTCGACCGCGAAAAAGTCATTACAGGCGAAACGATCAAAGCCGGCGACGTCCTCATCGGCCTTCCGTCGACAGGCGTTCATTCCAACGGCTTTTCGCTGGTCCGCAAGATCGTCTTTGAACGAATGAACATGAAGCTCGACCAGTACGTCGACGAATTGGGCATGACTATCGGCGAATGCCTGCTCACGCCGACGCGCCTCTATCCGAGACCGTGCCTGCCCATTATCCGCAATTTCGACGTCAAGGGCATGGTGCACATTACAGGCGGCGGCTTCTATGAAAATATTCCCCGCGTGCTGCCGAAGGGCGTAGGCGTGGAAATCGACGTGACGTCGTGGCCGCAGCTGCCGATTTTCGGCCTTCTCCAGAAATGGGGCAACGTGGACAAGCGCGAAATGTACCGTACCTTCAACATGGGCATCGGCATGATCATGATCGTCGACGCGAAGGATGCCGACGCCGTCCTGGCCAACCTGGCTGAACGGGACGAAAAGGCCTATGTCATCGGCAAGGTCGTCGATTCGGACGTGCCGGTCACGCTGCAGGGAGGCGCGTTCAATGACTAAAAAGCGCATGGTCATCTTTGCTTCGGGCCGCGGCTCCAACGCCGTCGCCCTGCACGACGCCGTGGAAGCCGGCGCCATTAACGCCGAAGTCAAGGCGCTGGTCTGCGATATTCCCGGCGCGCCCGTCATGGACCGGGCCAGGGAATGGGGCGTGCCGGTTATCCTGGCGGACCGCAAGCAGTTTGGCTCCAAGGCGGAATTTGAACAATTCATCCTCGACCAGATTGCGCCGTATCAGGCCGACGTCATCTGCCTAGCTGGGTTTATGCGGCTTCTCAGCGGCGATTTCATTTCCCGCTACGAACATAAAATCATCAATATCCATCCGGCATTGCTGCCGTCCTTCCGCGGCCTGCACGCCCAGCGACAGGCCTTGGAAGCGGGCGTAAAAATTGCCGGCTGCACCGTTCACTTCGTCGTTCCTGATATGGACGCCGGCCCGATTATTCTGCAGTCGTCTGTTCCCGTCATGGAAGACGACACGGAAGATACGCTGGCGGCCCGTATCTTGACGAAGGAACATCCTACATTTATCAAAGCCGTTTCCCTGTTCTGCGACGACAAGCTCCGCATTGAAGGCGGCGTCGTCAAAGGCACGCAAGCATAAGGAGGAATTATCATGAAGGTTAAACGCGCGCTCATCAGCGTATCCGATAAAACGGGCGTCGTCGAATTAGGCAAGGCCCTGGCCGATATGGGCGTTGAAATCATTTCTACAGGCGGCACGATGCGGGCTCTGAAAGAAGCCGGCGTACCGGTCATGGCTGTACAGGACGTTACGGGCTTCCCGGAAATGATGGACGGCCGCGTCAAGACGCTGAATCCGAAAATCCACGGCGCTATCTTGGCCGTCCGCGACAACCCGGAACATGTCCAGGCCATGAAAGACCACGACATTACGCCGATCGATTTGGTTGTCGTCAACTTGTACCCCTTCCAGCAGACCATTGCCAAACCGGACGTCACGCTGGCCGAAGCGATTGAAAACATCGATATCGGTGGCCCCTGCATGGTCCGGGCGTCGGCTAAAAACAATAAATACGTAGCTATCGTTACGAATCCGGCTAAATACGGCGAAATCATCGACATCCTCCGCAAAGACGGCGAATTCAGCGACGAATACCGTTTGGAACTGGCGCAGGAAGCGTTCCATCATACGGCCGTATACGATACGGCCATTGCCGAA
Source organism: Megasphaera sp. SW808 (assembly GCF_012027795.1). Lineage (NCBI taxonomy): Bacteria > Bacillati > Bacillota > Negativicutes > Veillonellales > Veillonellaceae > Megasphaera > Megasphaera sp. SW808. Next base: position 61,922 of record NZ_SJOT01000003.1, on the reverse strand, counting down.
TACCTGGCCGGCCAGGTTGCGAAAGGAGCTGCGAAATAATGAAAGTAGCAGTGATCGGCAGCGGCGGCCGCGAACACGCCTTGGCCTGGAAGCTGGCGCAGAGCAAAACCGTTGAAAAATTATACGCTATCCCCGGCAGCGCCGCTATGGCGGAAATTGCCGAATGCATCGACATCCCCGTATCTGATTTGGAAAAAATCGCCGTATACTGCTGCGGCGAAGGAATCGACATGCTCGTCGTCGGCCCGGAAGTTCCTTTGACGGAAGGCTTGGCAGATATTTGTCAGGCTAAGGGGCTGGCTGTATTCGGCCCGAACAAGGCTGCCGCGCAGATGGAAGGCTCTAAGGCCTTTGCTAAGGACATCATGAAAAAATACCATGTTCCGACGGCGGCGTACGCAACCTTTACCGATGGGGAAGCGGCAAAGAAATATATTCATGAACAGGGCGCTCCCATCGTCGTCAAGGCCGACGGCTTAGCTGCCGGCAAGGGCGTCGTCGTCGCCCAGACGGAAGAAGAAGCCGTAGAAGCGGTTAACGCCATGATGGAAGACCACATCTTCGGTGCGTCAGGCGGCCGCATCGTCGTCGAAGAATGCATGGTCGGCGAAGAAGCGAGCCTGCTGGCTTTTGTCGACGGCAAGACTATCGTTCCCATGATTTCGGCTCAGGACCACAAGCGCATCTTCGACAACGACGAAGGCCCAAACACGGGCGGCATGGGCGCATACGCTCCGGCTCCGGTCATGACGCCTGAACTGGTGAAGGAAGTAGAAGAAAAAATCCTCCGCCCCGTCGTAGACGGATTGGCTCAGGAAGGCATCGTATATCAGGGCTGCTTATACGCCGGCCTCATGATTACGGCCGACGGCCCGAAGGTCGTCGAATTCAACTGCCGTTTCGGCGATCCTGAAACACAGGCTGTACTGCCTCTCCTCGATGGCGATTTGGCGGAAATCATGTACGCCTGCACGCAGGGGACGCTGACGAAGGACCTGGTGGCTTGGAAAGACGCTTCGGCGTGCTGCGTCATCATGGCCTCGGCTGGCTATCCGGCGTCTTCCCATAAAGGCGACGTCATTTCCGGACTGGATTCCCTCGACGATGCGGCCATGGTATTCCATTCCGGCACGGCCAAGAAGGACGGCCAGTACGTGACGAACGGCGGCCGCGTCCTCGGCGTGACGGCTGTAGCCCCGACGCTGAAGGAATCTATCGACGAAGCGTACCGTCATGTTGCGGCTATCCATTTCGACGGCCAGCAGGTCCGCAGCGACATCGGCGCGAAGGGCTTGAAGCATTTACAGTAAGAAACGTCTGCGGCCTGTTGCAACAGAGCGAAAGACGAAGCAAGGCTCCCTGCGGGGAGCCTTTTTCATAAAAACATATGATATGTATCATGCCCGTTTTTACGGGATAGACAGGAGGATACGAACATGGAATATCGCATAGAGAGAGACTCGATGGGAGAAGTGAAGGTGCCTGCCGATAAATTGTGGGGGGCCCAGACGCAGCGGAGCTTTGAAAATTTCCAAATCGGCACGGAAAAGATTCCAGCTGAATTGGTGACGGTATTTGCCTATTTAAAGAAAACGGCCGCCTTAGTCAATAAAGAGCTGGGTGCCGTAGACGGCGACAGGGCCGACGCCATTGCCTCTGCCTGCGACGACGTCTTGGCCGGCAAATTGGACGGCAATTTCCCCTTGGCCGTATGGATGACCGGCAGCGGCACGCAGTTCAACATGAACATGAACGAAGTCATCGCGCACCGGGCCATGCAGCTGTTGCAGGAACAGGGAAAAGACGTCAACGTTCATCCGAACGACCACGTCAACCATTCGCAGAGCTCCAACGATATATTCCCTACGTCGCTCCACGTAGCGTCGCTCCTGCTCATCAAGCGTCAGCTGTTCCCGGCCATGGACACGCTGTACCATGCGCTCCACGCCAAGGCGGAAGAATATGCCGGCATCGTTAAGATTGGCCGCACCCACCTGCAGGACGCTACGCCCCTTACCTTGGGACAGGAGTTCAGCGGCTGGGCCCGCATGATCGAACGCAATAAGGAAATGCTGGAACGGGGCATTGATTTCCTTCGCGATCTGGCCATGGGCGGCACGGCTGTCGGCACGGGCATCAACTGCCCGGAAGGATACGACGTAAGGTTTGCCGAAACACTCAGCAAGCTGACGGGTGAAACGTTCCATACGGCGCCGAATAAATTCCACGCCCTGACCAGTAAGGACGAGCTCGTCGTCGTTCACGGCATGCTGAAGGCCCTGGCCTGCGATTTGATGAAAATCGCCAACGATGTGCGCTGGCTGGCGTCTGGCCCCCGCTGCGGCATCGGCGAAATCACCATTCCGGAAAATGAACCGGGCAGCTCCATCATGCCGTCGAAGGTAAACCCGACGCAGTGTGAAGCTATGACTATGGTAGCCGTACAAGTCATGGGCAACGACGCGACCGTCGGCATCGCCGCCAGCCAGGGCAACTTTGAGCTCAACGTATTCATGCCGGTAATTGCCTACAACATGGTGCAGTCTATCCGCATTCTGAGCGACGTCATGGATTCGTTCTGCAGGCATTGCGTTGTCGGCATTCAGCCGAATCTCAAAAAAATCGATTACAACCTGCATCAGTCCCTCATCCTCGTTACGGGCCTCGTGCCCCTTGTCGGCTATGACAAGGCCTGCACGATCGCCAAGACGGCGGCTAAGGAAGGATTGACGCTGCGCGAATCGGCCGTTGCCAGCGGCTGGGTTACAGGCGAGCAGTTCGACGCCGCTATGGATCCGGCGAAGTTAGCAGGCGTAAAAGCATAAATATTGTATATATAGAAAAAGCAGAAGCGCCATGCCTCTGCTTTTTCTATATGCTGAATGGGAAGCGATACAAGTATCGTCATTTCTTTTCGTAATAGTATCGCGTCCACATGGTGACTTCCGACAAGGCTGGATGAGGCGTCATCGTTTCGCTGAGGGTGTAGACGGGATTCGGGGCCAGATTTCTGGTCAACGGCAGGGCTCGCAGCGCTTGGGCCGTCGGCGAGGCAATGTCCTCGTGAAGCGGCGCGATGGTATGGAAGCCGCAGGTCAGCTGATTGACGAAGGGCTGAATCAGGATAGACGCTTCATGGCCGATAATATGAGCTCCCAGGATATACTTCGTTTTCTTGTCGATCACCAGCTTGACGAATCCGTCGTCATCGTCGCCCGGTTCCAGCCCCATGGCGTATCCTTTGGCCGAAGCGGAATAATGATTTACAGCGATTTCGACGTCATAGCCTTTCTTGCGGGCGTCGGCTTCGCTGAGGCCGACGTGGGCTGCTTCGGGATAGGTGAAGGTGACGGCAGGGACGATGTCGTAATGAACCCAGCGCCACTGTTCGGGCAGTACGTCGGAGAAGAGATTGTGCGATAAGATTTCCGCTTCGTGATTGGCCTTGTGGCGGAACGGCGCCTGGCCGTTTACGTCGCCGATGGCCCAGATGCCTTCGGCGCTGGTTTCGAGGAATTCATTGGTCATGATGAAGCCGCGGCTGTCGGTGCGGACGTCTGTATGTTCCAAATGAAGGAGGTCCGTCATGGGGCGGATGCCCGGCGCGACGAGGATTTCGTCGGCGTACAATTCCGTCGTCTCTCCCGTCGCTTTATCCTGTACGGTCAGGCATTTTTTGCCGTCCTTGACCGAGGCGGAAAGGGTCGTCTGATTGAGGCGGACGGAAATACCGTGGTTGGTGAGCTGCTTCAAAATAAAGGCGGAAATATCTTCGTCTTCCTTAGGCAGCAGGCGGACGTTGCGCTGGACGATGGTGACCTTGGTGCCGGCGGCGTTGAACACGTGGGCGAATTCGCAGCCGATAGGGCCGCCGCCGATGATGAGCAGGCTGTCGTAGGGCCGTTTCGGATATTTGCTGCCGAACAGCGTTTCCGATGTCAGGTAGCCCGTTTCTTCCAGGCCGGGCAGGTCGGGGATATTGGTACGGGCGCCGACGCCGATGAAAATCTTGTCGCCGCTGATGTCCTGGGCCGTACCGTCGTTCATGGCGATATGCAGGCTCTTTTTGCCCGTAAAGGACGCCGTGCCTTCGTAGACGTCGACGTTCGGGAAGGCGGCGTAATAGTCCTTGATCGCGCTGTTTTCGTTGATTTTATGCCACAGGCGGCGGGTGATGACGTCCCAGTCCATGCGCACGTTGTCGGCATAGACGCCGATGCGGCGCGCTTCCTCCATTTCCCGGACGACGTTGGCCGCCGTGACCATGATTTTCGTGGGGATGCAGCCGCGGTTCAGACAGGTGCCGCCGAAGCGGTCCCGTTCGATGACGGCGATGCGCAGGCCCTGCCGCTGGGCCGCGTCGGTAATAATATTGGCAGCGCCGGTGCCAATGACGATGACATCATAGTGGTTCATACGTATCGTCTCCTTTTGTATACGAATTTTGTATGCTTTTAGTATACGGTAATTTTAAAAAGTCCGCAAGGGATCCGCCCTTTAAATTTTGTCGCTGCCAGCCCTTTATGGGAATACGTATTGTCCTGCAGAATAGGTATATCCTAAGGTCAAACCTTGAAAGGCCCGTCGGAATAGTGTATTATTTTAAAATAGATTTGTTGCTAAGTGTTAGCTTGTACAGAAAATCCGGCTTAAATGCCGGCAGGGAAGTTAGGATGGAGATATATGCTGGAATTTCCGATTAAACGAACGATTATTATTGACGATACGAAGAAAAAGAAGCGGGGCCGCAAGAAGAAAGACGACGGCGAAAAGATGGTTATTAACGGGACCGTGAATCTGCCGGAAAAGAAGCCGCTGAAAAAAATGGACCCCCTGCCGAAAAACGCCAAAAATCTGGTTATCGTGGAATCGCCGGCCAAGGCCAAGACGATTGAACGCTTTTTAGGCAGCTCGTATAAGGTAATGGCCAGCCGCGGCCATCTCCGCGATTTACCGCGCAATCAGTTCGGCGTCAATATCGAAGACGGGTTTACGCCGTCGTATACGAACATGTGGGATAAGCGCAAGCTCATTGAAGAGCTGCAGGACGAGTTCATCCGTTCTAAAAAAGTATATCTGGCGACTGACCCGGACCGCGAAGGCGAAGCGATTTCCTGGCACTTAGCTCATTTGCTGGAAATCGACCCGAAGGACGCCTGCCGCGTCATGTTCCACGAAATTACGAAAAAGGCCGTACTGGCCGGCATGGAAGACCCTAAGCCCATCGATTTGAAGAAGGTCGACGCCCAGCAGGCCCGCCGCGTCCTGGACCGCATCGTAGGGTACAAGTTGAGCCCCCTGCTGTGGAAAAAGGTCTGCAAGGGGCTGAGCGCCGGCCGCGTGCAGTCCGTAGCCGTGCGGCTTATCTGTGAGCGCGAAGAAGAAATCAAGGCCTTTGTGCCGGAAGAATACTGGACTGTCGGCGGGACGTACAAGACCGAACAGGGCCTGGTCCTTACGACGGAGCTGGTGAAAATCGACGGTGAAAAGGCCAAGATCAGCGACGGAGACATGGCTCAGAAGATTGCCGCCGATTTGCAGTGGGAACAGCGCGGCGAAGAAGGTCATGACCCGGACCGAATCGTCAAGGTAGAGAAGAGAAAGCGCAAGCGTCAGCCCCAGCCGCCTTTCACGACGTCGACGATGCAGCAGGAATGCGTCAGCAAGCTGAACTTCGGCGCTAAAAAGACGATGATGCTGGCCCAGCAGCTGTACGAAGGCCTGGATATTGGCGAACAGGGCCACGTAGGCCTGATTACGTACATGCGTACGGACTCGACGCGCATCAACGACGACATGGTCCAGGCGGCCCGCGATTTCATCATGTCGACGTACGGGAAGGAATACGTGCCGGAAAAGGCCCGCGTATACAAGACGAAGCAGTCCAGTCAGGACGCCCATGAAGCAATCCGCCCGACGTCGCTGGAGCTGACGCCGCACGTCGTCTCGCCGTTTCTGACGCGGGACCAGCTGCGGTTGTACACGCTCATTTGGAATCGTTTCCTGGCCAGCCAGATGGAAGCCGTGGAAACGGAGCACATGGCTATCAGCATCGCCAGCGGCATATACGAGCTGCGGGCTGCCGGGTATAAAGTATTGTTTAAAGGCTTTACGGAGCTGTACGAAGACGCGAAAAAAGATAAGACGTTATCGGAGCTGCCTCACATCGAAGAAGGTTCCGTCGTTCATAATCAGACTGTAGAACCGGCGCAGCACTTCACGCAGCCGCCGGCCCGCTATACCGAAGCCAGCCTCATCAAGACGCTGGAAGAAAAGGGCATCGGCCGGCCGAGTACGTACGCGCCGATTATGGATACGATTCAAAACCGCAACTATGTGGAAAAGAAGGACAAGCAGTTTATCCCGACGGAACTGGGTGTCATTATCGTCGACTTGCTGAAAAAGTATTTCGAGCGCATCATCAACGTCGGATTTACGGCTCATATGGAAGAAGAACTGGACGATATCGAACAGGGGAAAGACACGTATACGCACGTCCTGCAGGAATTTTACGACGTATTTAAGCCGGAAATGGACGTAGCGGAGCAGCAGATGGAAAAGGTAGCCGTCGCCGGTCAGGATTCCGGTCAGGTCTGTGAGCTCTGTGGCGCGCCGATGGTATATAAATTCGGCCGCTTCGGCAAGTTCCTGGCCTGTTCCAACTTCCCCGAATGCCGCAACACGAAGGCTATCGTCGAGGATTTGGGCATTACCTGTCCCAAATGCGGCCAGGGGAGCCTGATTAAGCGCAAATCGAAGCGGGGCCGCGTGTTCTACGGCTGCAGCGAATACCCTAACTGCGATTTTGTCCTGTGGAACCAGCCTATCGATAAAAAATGTCCCGTCTGCGGCAGCATCATGGTCGTCAAGCATTATAAAAAAGGACCGGATAAAATCTTCTGCAGCAACGCAGAGTGTGAAAATCATAAGAAGGGTGAAGCCATCAATGAAGAATAGCGTACTTGTCATCGGGGCGGGACTTGCCGGCTCCGAAGCGGCATGGCAGCTGGTGAAGCGGGGTATTCCCGTCGAGCTCGCAGAGATGCGGCCCGTCAAATCGTCGCCGGCTCATCATACGGAATTATTTGCAGAATTGGTGTGCAGCAATTCGCTGCGCGCCGCCAACATAGAAAACGCCGTCGGGCTGCTGAAGGAGGAAATGCGCCGTCTCGGCTCCCTCATCATGGAATCGGCCGATACGCACCGCGTGCCTGCCGGCGGCGCCCTGGCTGTAGACCGCGTGCCGTTCAGCCAGTTTGTGACAGACCGGCTGCGGAACCATCCTCTTGTTACGATACGAAACGAAGAAATTACGGAGCTGCCGGACGACCAGATCTGCATCGTCGCCACGGGGCCGCTGACCAGCGACGCCATGGCCGAAACGATACGGGCCATGACCGGCGCCGATTACTTCCATTTCCACGACGCCGCGGCGCCCATCGTCACCGTCGATTCGCTGGATATGAGCAAGGTATATCGGGCGGCGCGGTACGGCAAGGGCGGGGCAGATTATTTGAACTGCCCCTTTACGAAGGAAGAATACGAAGCCTTCTGGCAGGCCCTGACGACGGCCGAATGCGCCGAGCTGCACGATTTCGAAAAGAATGACAACGTCTTCGAAGGCTGCATGCCCATTGAAATCATGGCCTCCCGCGGCGTCGATACGATGCGCTACGGCCCCATGAAGCCCGTCGGCCTGGAGCTGCCCGACACGGGCGAAATGCCCTACGCCGTCGTTCAGCTGCGGCAGGACAACGGCAGCGCGACGCTGTACAACATCGTCGGCTTCCAGACGCACCTCAAATTCGGCGAGCAGAAGCGGGTCTTTTCCATGATTCCCGGATTGGAGCAGGCAGAATTCGTCCGCTACGGCGTCATGCACCGCAACTCGTATATCAATTCGCCGGAACTTCTGGAACCGACGCTGCAGTACCGCCGCAATCAGAACATCTTTTTCGCCGGTCAGCTGACAGGCGTCGAAGGGTATTTGGAATCGGCGGCCATGGGCCTGCTGGCCGGCATCAACGCCGCCCGCCTGCTGGAAGGGAAGGACTGCCTGACCTTTTCGCGCCGCACGGCTATCGGCGGCCTGAGCCAGTATATTTCCAGCGGCCCGAACGATAATTTCCAGCCCATGAATATCAACTTCGGCATTATGGAACCGCTGGGCATCAAGAAGCGCATGAAAAAGAAGGAAAAGAACGCTATGCTGGCGCAGCGGGCTTTGGAAGAAATTGAAGTGATGAAGGAGAAGATAGAGAATGTCTGATATGATGTCTACAGAATTTCACGCGACGACTATCGTCGCCGTGCAGCGCGACGGCAAGACGGCCATTGCCGGCGACGGCCAGGTGACAATGGGCAACGCCGTCATTATGAAGGGCACGGCTCAGAAGGTACGCCGCCTGTACCACGGCAAGATCATCAGCGGCTTCGCCGGATCTGTCGCCGACGCCTTTACCTTGTTTGACCATTTTGAAGAAAAGCTGAACGAATACAACGGAAATCTCGTCCGCAGCGCCGTAGAACTGGCCAAGGACTGGCGTTCCGATAAAATACTGCACAAGCTGGAAGCGCTGCTCCTCGTTGCCGACAGCCAGCGCATCCTCCTGATTTCCGGAAACGGCGAAGTCATCGAGCCCGACGACGGCATTTCGGCCATCGGCTCCGGCGGCAACTACGCCTTGGCGTCGGCCCGGGCCCTGATGCAGAACACAGACCTGTCGGCCCGCGATATTGCGGAAAAATCGCTGCACATCGCCGCCGATATCTGCGTGTATACCAATCACAACGTCATCGTAGAAGAAATATAATAAACTATACAGAAGAGGGAATGACATGAACGAAATTGAATTGACACCAAAGCAAATTGTCGCAGAGCTGGATAAATACATCGTAGGCCAGAAGGAAGCGAAAAAGTCCGTCGCCATCGCCCTGCGCAACCGCTGGCGCCGCAAGCGGCTGAACGAAGAAATGCAGGATGAAATTATTCCGAAAAATATCCTGCTCATCGGCCCGACAGGCGTCGGCAAGACGGAAATTGCCCGCCGCCTGGCCCGGCTTGTCGGCGCTCCTTTCATCAAGGTCGAAGCGACGAAATATACGGAAGTCGGATACGTAGGCCGCGACGTCGAACAGATCATCCGCGACCTCGTAGCCAATGCCATCCGCATGGTCCAGGAGCAGGAAAGCCTGCGCTATGAAGCCAAGGCCGAAGAAGAAGCCAATAAGCGCATCCTGCAGGTTTTCTGGCCGAAGAAGACGGCTATTAAGGAAAAGGTAGCCAATCCGATGGATATCTTCTTCTCCAGCGAAGAGGAAACGGAAGAAGCAGACCAGCCGAAGCAGCTCGAAGAACCGAAGTCGGACCGCCGGCAGAAGATGTACGAAGACATTTGCGCCCATAAGATGGACGACCGGGAAATCGAAGTAGAGGTCCGCGAACAGGAACGGGCGATACAGGGCATCTTGACGGGCAATTCGACGGAAGAGCTGACCAGCAACTTCCAGGAAATGCTGGGCAGCATCATGCCGAAAAAGAAGAAGAAAAAGAAGATGACCGTAGCGAAAGCCCGGGAAATCTTCAAGGATGAAGAGCTGGAAAAATGCCTCGACATGGACGTCATTGTCGACAAGGCCATCGAAGCGACGGAACAGGCCGGCATCGTCTTTATCGACGAATTCGATAAGATTGCCGAAAAGAATCGCGGCGGCGGACCGGACGTATCCCGCGAAGGGGTGCAGCGCGATATCCTGCCTATCGTCGAAGGAGCGACGGTCAATACGAAATACGGCCCGGTAAAGACGGACCACATCTTATTTATCGCGGCTGGCGCTTTTCACGTATCGAAGCCCAGCGACCTCATCCCGGAACTGCAGGGCCGCTTTCCTATCCGCGTAGAGCTCCAGTCCCTGACGGTCGACGATTTCCGCAAAATCTTGACCGAGCCGAATCAATCCCTCGTCAAACAGTACACGTCCTTGCTGTCGACAGACGGCGTAGAACTGGAATTCACTGACGACGGCATCGACGCTATTGCCGAATACGCCCATCGCGTCAATTTGGAAACGGAAAACATCGGTGCCCGCCGTTTGCATACTATGCTGGAAAAAATCCTGGAGGACGTCGCCTTTGAAGCACCGGATGTGGACGAACACCATATTGTCGTCAACAGCGATTTCGTTGCCGGCAAGCTGAACGACGTCGTCCAGAACGTCGACCTGAGTCATTACATTTTATAAAGGATTATAAAGGAGATTCTAGTGAGACCGTACGCTAAACTATATATAACCCGAAAGGGGGAAATGGCTGCCCGCAGCGGCCATCCCTGGGTTTACGGCGAGGAAGTCACCCGCGTAGACGGCACGTATGCGACGGGCGATATCGTCGACGTCTACAACCAGAAGGGCCGGTATTTGGGGACGGGCTTTGCCAACGACATATCGAAAATCCGCGTCCGCATCGTATCGGACAACGCCAACGACCGCTTCGACGACGCCTTTTGGCAGCGCCGCGTCAAGTATGCTCTCCAGTACCGCTATACCGTCATGGGGCCGACTGACTTTTCCTGCTGCCGCCTGATTTTCGGCGACGCCGACCAAATGCCGGGCCTGACCGTCGATCGGTATAACGACGTGTTGGTGGCGCAGACCTTATGCTACGGCATGGATCAGGTCAAGCCGGTGATCTTCAAGGCCCTCGTCGACGAGCTGGCTGCTATGGGCGTTTCCGTCCGCGGCATTTACGAGCGCAACGACGTCAAGGTGCGGGAGCTCGACGGCATGGCCCAGTATAAGGGCTGGTATAAAGCCGATTTTCTGCCGCAGCCGGGCAGTCCCGTGACGACGATCAATGAGAACGGCGTTTTGTATGACGTAGACGTGGAAAACGGCCAGAAGACGGGATTTTTCCTCGACCAGAAGTATAATCGCCTGGCCGTGGCTAAAATCGCCGCCGGCCGCCATGTATTAGACTGCTTTACCCATACGGGGGCCTTCGCCCTCAATGCGGCGAAGGGCGGCGCTGCCTCCGTTACAGCTGTCGACGTATCGGAAGAAGCCGTCGCCATGACCAATGAAAACATCCGCCGCAACGGGCTGGAACAGATTGTGACAGCTAAACAGGCTAACGTATTCGACTTGCTTACGGAAATGGCCGAGCAGAAATGCCGCGATTACGATTTCATCATCCTCGACCCGCCGGCTTTTACGAAGTCGGGCCATACGGTGCACAACGCCATACGGGGATATAAGGAAATCAATCTGAAAGCCATGAAGCTCCTGCCGCGGGGCGGATACCTCGCCACGTGCTCGTGCTCCCACTTCATGCGCGACGACCTGTTCCGCCGCATGCTCCGCGATGCGGCGAAGGATGCCGGCGTCCATCTGCGGCAGATTGAAGGCCGCCAGCAGTCGCCGGACCATCCGATTTTGTGGAACGTGCCGGAGACGGATTATCTCAAATTTTATTTGTTCCAGGTCGTATAAGCCTGCTTCATGATATACTGGCCTGATACCAGCTTTGCTTAGATAAAAGGGGGAAGACATACATGAAATTCAGAAGTACACGCTCCAATACCTGCGTAGCTCCGTCCTACGCCCTGCTTCACGGCCTTGCGCCGGACGGCGGCCTGTACGTGCCGGAAACCTTTCCGGAACAGGTGCTGCAGTACAAGGACTTAGCGGGAAAATCGTATCAGGAAATCGCCTCCGTCGTCTTGTCATATTTCTTTACGAATTTTACGGACGAAGAACGCAATGCCATGATTGCCTCGGCCTATAACGAAACTACCTTCCGGGACGAACGCATTGTGCCCCTTCATTCCATCGATACGGACGTCAGCATTTCCGAGCTGTTCCACGGCCGCACGCTGGCCTTCAAAGACCTGGCACTGTCCTTGTTCCCGTACTTGCTGACGGCTGCGAAGGCCCAGGAAAAGGAAGACCGGGATATACTGATTCTGACGGCGACGAGCGGCGATACGGGGAAAGCGGCTCTGGAAGGCTTCAAGGACGTGGCAGGCACGAATATCATGGTCTTCTATCCCAGCGAAGGCGTCAGCCCTATGCAGAAGCAGCAGATGCAGAAGCAGGAAGGGAATAACGTCAACGTGTCGGCGATTTACGGCAACTTCGACGACGCCCAGAGCTTTTTGAAGCGGGTTTTCGTCGACCCCGGCGTCAACGCCTATGCCGACGAAAAGGGCGTGCTGTTTTCCAGCGCCAATTCCATCAACATCGGCCGCCTCTTCCCGCAGGTCGCCTATTACGTCTCGACGTACGTATCCCTCGTCGACAGCGGCGCTATTTCCGAAGGGGAAATCTTTGACGTCGTCGTGCCGACAGGCAACTTCGGCAATATCCTGGCCGGATATTTTGCCAAAAAGATGGGCGTTCCCATCGGCAAGCTGATTTGCGCTTCCAATAAGAATAAGGTCCTGGCCGATTTCTTTGAAACGGGCGTGTACGATATGAACCGCCAGTTCTTTACGACAGACAGCCCGTCCATGGATATTCTCCTGTCCAGCAACTTCGAACGGTTCCTGTTTTATGTCGCCGGGCAGGATGCGGAAAAGGTTGCGCAGTGGGAAAAGGACTTATCTGAAACGGGAAAAATGGCCGTATCGGCAGAAGAATTGGCCCAGCTCCGCCGGGAATTTGAAGGCGGCTGGATCGACGACGGCGAAACGGAAGCCGTCATCAACCACGTGTACAACGATTACGGATATCTTTTGGACCCCCATACGGCCGTAGCTTACGGCGTATACATGAACCGCCGCAGACAGGGGCTGTGCGAAGGCCGCCATACCGTCGTCATGGCGACGGCACATCCCTATAAGTTCCCGCCGGTCATCTGCCAGGCGCTGGCCTTGCCTAAGCACGACGATGCCTTCGACGAGCTTCTTGAAATCGCCGACGTAACGGGCATGGCCCTGCCTAAGCCGCTGGCAGAACTGCGGAATAAGCCCGTCCGCTTCGGCAGCTCCATTGAGAAAGAAGATATGAAACAGGCCGTCCTCGCCTTCGTCGACGCGATTCACGGCCGGGCGTGAGCCTTGATAGGGAAGAGGTAAGGGAAGTCGTATGAGTAAAGGCGTCATTTACATGATATTGTCTTCCTTGGCGTTCAGCCTTCAAAACGTCATCGTCAAGGAATTGTCGTATACGATGAGTACGGGAGAAATATCGTTTTTCCGCGGCTTTCTGAGCGCCCTGCTGATTCTGGCGCTCATGAAGGCACAGCACATCCATTTTTCCAAGTACGACCGTCCGACGCTGTGGTTCCGCGGTATCGTTGGAGGCGCCGGCATGATCTGCATTTTCTATGCCCTGCGGGGCATGCCTCTGGCTGACGTGTCGATTTTATCCCAGCTTTCGGCGTTTTTCGTCATGATTTTTGCAGCCATATTTTTAAAGGAAGTCATGCCGAAGGGGGCGGGACTGCCCTTAGTCGTCATCGTCGTCGGCGCCTGCCTGGTCGTACGGCCGTGGAATTTTTCGTCGTTCAACGTATATTCCCTATTCGTGCTGGCTCAGGCTTTGTTTGCCGCCATGGCTTATACGACGATCAGCAAGCTGACCGGTTCCGGCCGGCATCATCAGTACGAAATCGTCTTTTATTTTCTCTTTTGCGCGGCCGTAGCCGGTGCGGTTCTCATGGGCTTTGATTTTCAGATGCCGAACGGCAGAGAATGGCTTTTGTATATTGCATTAGGCATTATTACCGTCGTCGCCCAGATTTGGATGACCGACGCCTACGCTTACGGAAACCCTGTCGTCGTCAGCTTCGTAGCATATATCGCCGTTGTTTTCAATGCGTTGTGGGGATTTGTGTTCTTTGATGAAGTGCTGACAGTCATGACGATTATGGGCGGTATTTGTATTGTCGGAGGTTCCATGTATTTGACGAAATTAAAGCACGACCGGATTAGAAGCCGTACGATTGTGACCGTACGGGAACGTAAAGGATAAGCCATGAAACACGCTGCTACTTTGTCGGAAACACATATAAAAATTATATTCTTCGCCTTGTTGATTGGCGTATTAGGCGGCATTCATCTGCTGATACCTGATTTTTACCGCACTGTATGGGAATTGTCCGTCAGCGGCAATTTAGACGGGACGATTGAATACCTGCGCTCCTTCGGCGTGTGGGCCGTCGTCGTCAGCATGATCATCGACATCGTCATCAATATCGTCGGATTTCTGCCGTCTATCTTTATTTCGGCAGCTAACGGCGTCTTATTTGGCATCGCCGCCGGGACGGTCATTTCCTGGCTGGCCGAGACGATCGGCGTCGTCATCAGCTTCTTTTTCATGCGGACGCTGTTTCGCCATAAAGCTAAGGAGCTCATTGAAAAGAGCCGTATGCTCAGCAAGCTGGACGAATACAGCACGCTGAAATCCATGGCCGTCGCCAGAGCTCTGCCGTACTCGCCGAACGGGCTGATTACGGCCCTGGGGGCGCTGAGCAGCATCAGCTACCGCGATTATATACTGGGCACGCTGATCGGCAAGCTGCCTTCCGTTGCCGTGGAAGTCGTCGTCGGGCACGACGTCGTGATGCTGGAAGACAACGCCGGCCGCCTGACGGTCCTGATCGTCATCGTCGTCATCGTATACGGCGGCCTGTGGTATTGGAACCGCCGTCAAAAGGCCAAGAAAGTATTAGAACAATTGAAGAGGAATATGGAGAAAAAATAGTCCATTCCCAGTGAACCGCTCCCTGTCTGTCAGCAGGGGGCGGTTTGTTACGTTAGGAACAAAGCGTATGCCTGTCGCATTGCATATTTGTCGTATAAAATAATATGCAGCACAAAAATAATTTATAAAACGAAATATTCCTATATAGTCAAAAAAATTTCTTGCCTTTCCACAGCATGCCATCTCCGTAGTCAAGGAGCATGCAGGGCACCATATATAGAGATATTTTTTTTTGCAGTAAGGCGCAGTACACAGCGCTGTTTCGGCAGATAGGAGGGAAAATATATCAGTTTTATGATATAACGAGAAAATAGTTGACGAATATTTAAGAGTATTCAATGTGATTCGTTAAAATTTAAATATGAATCAAGTGAATTCAATTTTTCGTTTATTTGGTCAATATAGTCTATTAATTCTAACTGTTATTCAATATAAAACAGGGTATAATAACAGTGTAGCATATTAGGAGAAAAGGCAGTCTTCTGAAGGAAAGGCGGAAGACCGCCGTATTAGGTGAAAGGTGTCACAATAAAACAAAGAAAGGAGAAATGAGTATGTCTACTCAAAAGAAGCAATTTACTGATTATTTTACCGACTTTGCCCAAAAATGGGTACCTGATTCGTATGTCATCGCTTTAATTCTTACTATTGTCGCATTTATTTTAGCACTTATCTTCACGCCGGCCAGCCCCTTCGAAACGGTTATCGCCTGGGGCAAAGGTTTCTGGACCTTGCTGGCATTCTCCATGCAGATGTCCTTAATCGTTATTACGGGCTATGCATTGGCAACGACGCCTATCTGCACGCGCCTCATTTCCTCGGCCTGCAGCAAACCTAATTCTCCTACTGGCGTATATGTATACTGCGTCATCCTTTCCACGATTGGCTACTATTTGAACTGGGGCTTCGGCTTAGTATTCGCCGCCCTGATTTGTAAGAACCTGGCTGTCCAGGCTGAACGCAAAGGCATTGCCATCGACTACCGCTATCTGTGCGGTGCCGGCTGGACGCCGTTCTTCATCTGGCACATGGGTCTTTCCGGCTCGGCTCCGCTGCTCGTCGCTACGGCTGACCACTTCATGGTCAAAGAAATGGGCGTTATTCCTATTTCCATGACTATCTTCCATCCGTACAACCTGATTCTGACAGCAGCTTCCATCATCGCTATCCTCGTCCTCTTCGGCTTCGTACTTCAGCCTAAGAACAAGGAAAAAATGGTATCCATTTCTCAGTGGAATCCGGCTCTGGCTCAAATCGATCCGCCTGCTGCAGATACGAAAGTGGAAATCAAGACGCCGAGCGAATGGGTTACGTACAAACCGTGGTGCTCCTACATCATCGGCCTCATGTTCCTGGCGTACCTGTTCTATCATTTCTTCATCCTCGGTCAATCCTTGGACATCAACGTCTTGAACTTCCTGTTCCTGACCTTGATCATCTGGCTGTACGGTTCTCCGGCAGCTATGCTGAAAGCTGTTAAGGCTTCCACGCCGGCAGCCTGGGGCGTTATCCTCCAGTTCCCGTTCTATGCCGGTATCTTCGGTATCATGAAATTTACGGGCCTCGTCGATACGATCGCCGCTTGGGTTATTTCCTTCAGCACGACGACGACGTTCCCGGCTATCGCTGCTATCCTGAGCAGTATCATCAGCTACTTCATTCCGTCCGGCGGCAGCAAGTGGGTTATCGAAGCTCCGTTCCTTATTCCTGCCGGCAAGGCCTTGGGCGTTCCCGACGCGCAGACCGTTATCGCCTACATGTTCGGCGGCGACTTGACTGCTCTGGTTCAGCCGTTCTTTGCCGTACCGTTCATGGCAGTTTGCGGACTGGAATTCAAGGATTTCGTTGGTTATAGCTTCGTAGCCTTCATCGTTTTGGCTCTTATCATGATCTTCGGCTTGACATTCATTCCGTTTGCAGTCTAAGATTATAGTAGAGAGCAGAGTGTAGTTTAGTAAGAGTTAGTAAAAATTAAAAATACATAAAAGAAGGAAGGTAAAAACACATGAAAAAATTCGAAGACATTAAGACGATTTGCAACCTCGGTTGCGGAACGATGGGTTTCGGCACGGCGATTGCTTTTGCAAAGAGCGGTTACGAAGTCAACATGTTCGGTCGTAAAGATGCCAGTATCGAACGGGCTATGAAAAATATCCACTTCACATTGGACGTTATGAAAGCGAACGACCTCTTGACGGAAGAAGAAGAAAAAGGCCTCCTCAGCCGCATTCACGGCGTCACGACGCTGAAAGACGCTGCTGCCAACGCTGATTTCGTTATCGAATCGGTTGCAGAAGACCTGGATATCAAAAAAGCCGTTTACAAAGAAATGGAATCCTACTTAGGTCCCGACGTTATCTTTGCTACGGATTCCTCCGGCTTGTCCCCGACAGAAGTTGCCTCCGCTTTGGATCATCCCGAACGCTTCGTCGTCGCTCACTTCTGGAATCCTCCTCATCTGATTCCGTTGGTTGAAATCGTTCCGGGCGCTAAGACGAACCAGGAAACTGTCGACATTACATGGAAGCTCATGGAAAAAATCGGCAAAAAACCGGTTGCGCTGCTGAAAGAAGCTCCGGGCTTCGTCGGCAACCGCCTCCAGTTTGCTCTGCTTCGTGAAGCCCTGCACTGCGTAAAAGAAGGCATCGCTACGGCAGAAGCTGTCGACGCCATCTGCAAATACAGCATCGGCCGCCGCTTAGGCGTAACGGGCCCGATCGAAACGGCCGACTTCGGCGGTCTCGATATCTTCTACAACATCTCCGCTTACTTGAATGCCGACCTGGCTGACGACAAGGAAGCTTCCGATGTCATGAAGAAATGCGTCGACGAAGGAAACTTGGGCGCTAAGACCGGCACGGGCTTGTACAACTGGACTCCGGAAGATATTGACAGAATCAAACGGACGAGAGAAGAAGTCCTCATCGAATGGCTGAAAAAAGACGCATCTGGTCAGAAATTCTAAGGTTCAATCTGAGCTGTTGGATGTGCTGACGCGATGATGCAGCTGTCATCCCGAAACAGGGGAACTAGGTCCTGCTGTTTCGGGATGACTTTTTTTGTCAAAATGTTGTATACTATACGTGGTGTATACTATTAAAAAGCAAAGGATGAGAAACTATGGTAGAGTATAAAGACGTCTTGGGATTTGAACAGGAACCGTTGGAAAGCGCCGATTTCGCCAGCTTGAAGGAAGCCGTCGAAGAAGCGCGCCGCTGCCTGAACTGTGCCGTTCCGCAGTGCCGTAAGGGTTGTCCTATCAACAATGAAATTCCCCAGTTTATTCATGCGCTGGCTCAGGGCAACATCGGCGAAGCTGCCGAACACATCGCGCACAACAGCTGTCTGCCCGGCATATGCGGCCGCGTCTGCCCGTGGGAAAAGCAGTGTGAAGGGGCCTGCGTATTGGGCAAAAAGGGAAAACACGTTGAAATCGGCAAGCTGGAACGCTTTGTAGCCGATAAATGCTTCGAAGGCGGATTGCTGCCCGTTCCTAAAAAGGGCGACGCCGTTGCTAAGGTCGCCGTAATCGGCAGCGGCCCTGCCGGATTGGCTGCCGCCCACGGGCTGCTCAGCCGGCAGTACGACGTAACGATTTTTGAAAGCGCTTCCGAGCCGGGCGGCATGCTCATGTTCGGCATTCCTTCGTTCCGTTTGCATAAAAAGCACGTATACCGGGAAATGGAATACCTGCAGCAGCTGGGCGCCGTCTTCCAATTCAATACGAAAATCGGCGCGGACAAGCAAATCAGCGACTTGTTTGCCGAAGGATATGAAGCCGTCTTCATCGCTACCGGCGCGCCTGTAGGCTGGAATTTGGGCGTTGAAAACGATACGGTCGACGGCGTCGTCGACGCGCAGCATTTCCTGACCCAGGTTCAGCAGGTACAGCTTGGCCAGGCGAAGCAGGAAGACCTGCCGATTCAGCCCGGAGACGACGTCATCGTCGTAGGCGCCGGCAACGTGGCTATCGACGCGGCTCGCACGGCCCTGCGCCTGAAAGCCAACGTCACTATTGTATACCGCCGCGCAGAAAAGAACATGAAGTGCCTGCCCTCGGAATATGAAGCTGCGAAGGCTGACGGCGTCGCCTTTAAATTCTACTCGGCTCCGAAGGCCGTCGTAGGTCAGGACCATGTAGAAGGCCTGCAGTACGAAAAACAGCAGATTTTGGAAGACGCCACGATGGTGCCGACAGGAGAATTCGGCGTCGTGCCGGCTAATAAAATCATCGCCGCTATCGGCAACCGGCCGGAATTGGACTGCATGCGCCAGTTCAGCGTCGACATGAACGGTGACGGCTACATCTTCACGAAGGACGAACCGTACGGCATGACCAGCCAGACCGGCGTATTCGCTGCCGGCGACATCGTCCATAAACCGGCAACAGTCGTATTGGCCATGCGCGAAGGGAAGAAGGTTGCCGTCGGCATCGACCAGTACATCAAGGCGAAGCACTTGATGGCTAACTGCCAGTAAAAGAGATTATGAAAGAAATTCATTTTCTCATAAAGTTTCTTAATAATAAATAAATATGGAACTATAAAATCGCCGGATATACGCAGTAAATTACTGCATGTGTCCGGCGATTTTTGGCTTTCAGAAATAATGCATAACTATTCCTCATGGCATACCCTTCATTCTTGTCATGCTATGAAAAACATGGTAGCATAGCAATATGCCATAACGAGGGGGTATTTGCTTGGTATCTGAAGAATATGCAGTGATATTGAAAAAACTGATTACGATAACGGAAACGAAGAATTTAGTCTTGGCGAATATAACGGGATACGACGTGTCCTATATCAGCAAGTGGGTGAACGGCGTAAAATTGCCGGCGACGAAATATATCGAGCAGATCAATGAAAAACTGGCTAAGTGCTTTGCCGAATCAGTCATAACCAACGGGCAGATTGACGAACTGAGTACATTGTTTGCTGTCCCTGTGACGCGAGAAACGGCGGAGTTTGAAATATTGCAGCAGTTAAGCGCCTCCTATCGGTTTTCCATGAAGCATCACGGCCGCCACCGTCAGGAAGCTGCCGTGCCGGCGAAGGTCATTACGGGGAATCACGACGCCTTTCTGTTTATGA
Organism: Megasphaera sp. SW808; assembly: GCF_012027795.1. Taxonomy (NCBI): domain Bacteria; kingdom Bacillati; phylum Bacillota; class Negativicutes; order Veillonellales; family Veillonellaceae; genus Megasphaera; species Megasphaera sp. SW808. The sequence continues at coordinate 42,126 of NZ_SJOT01000003.1, read as the reverse complement.
ACACGGTGTTTAAGGAAAAGATGCGGCATGCCAAAGAGGGGAGCAATCTGCTGATTTTAGGCGATTTCTGCACGCTGCTGGACATTGAGTTCTGGAAATTTTTGGAATTTCCCAATGAGACGGCGCCGCACATTACGATTCACGTCGGCATCGATTTGGAAAAATTGTCCCGCGATACGAAATATACGGAGCAGCTGTATATTATTCTGGGAAAATACCTGAATTACGAGTTTAAGCTGTATCATTCCGACGTCTTAAAGCAGGGCAATACGATCATCATGGAAAATGAGTTCGTTATTCAATATTCCCTGCAGGGAGAGCGCAGTATCGGAATTTGTACCTATATTTCCGACGCGGCCCTGGTGCAGGATATTTATAACCGATTTTACGTCGGCTTTGCCAACCAGCAGGCGGCGCTGGCCCCGGTGAAAACCTTGGGAATCGAGGATATCGGGTTTCGGACGGCCTTTTATTCGTCTGACAAATATTTCTTTTTCCTGACAAACGGCGTTGATTTCCTGCTGCCGCCGCAGGCCGTTTCTGAATTTTTGACGGAAATCAAGGCGTCGAAGCAGGTGACGAGGCAGATCGGACAGCTGCAGATCATGTGGGATGAAATGATGGCCTCGGGCGAAGTGGAATTTATGCTGCCGATGACGTCGATTATCCGTTACATCGAAACGGGATATATGTTTTTTACCGATAAGGAATTCAAGATGAAGGCTCCGTATCGCAAGATGCACCTGCAGCATGCGCTGGATATTATGGAAAAAAATCCGAAAATTACCGTAGGCGTCATTCAGGCCTCCATGGAAATGTCGGAATATCAGGTGACGAATTTATCCTTTTATTCCAATTATACGGCTGCTTTTTTTAAGAAAAATCCTCAGTATATTCGCGAATCGGTATGCCCCTTTTACGTCGTGGCAAATAAAAAATTGGTCGAATGCTTCCATACCTTTTTCAGGCAAGTGAAGCAAATGCCCATGTACCATCACTATGCGTATACGGACATCCGGCAGAAGTACGAGCAGTATAAGGGATTTGTAGAGCGGACGATTGATTTGTACGAAGACGCGTAATTCCGTCAGGAGGAACGACTATGAACAAGACGATGCACGCAGGCTTTTTAGTGCTGTATTTTATTGCCCTCGTCCTGTCCGGCACGTCGCCGCTGTTTGCGGCAGGTGCCGCTCTGGTGTTCTTTTTAGTCACGTCCTTTCAGGTGCTGAAAATGATCGTCGTCCTGGCCGTGATTATCGGCGGGCTGTGCGTCCTCTTTCCTTTTTTGGCTCCCGTGGCCTTTATACTGGCCGTCGTATTTTTTGTGATGCGCATACGGTTTATCATCCGAAATATATACGCCATTTTGGCCGGGGCTTACGTGTACGGCCTTCTCGCCGCCTTTGGCGCGTCCCATATAGGTCTTCTCGGCTATGCGGCGTATGCCTTGGCTGCGGCGGCAGTCCTCGTGCTGCATGTCATATTAAAATGGCTGTATCGAATGGGCTATACGACGAAGCAGGCCTTCGGCATTATGGGCTTGGTGCCGCTGCTGGTCGTCGCCTTTGTCTTGCCCTTCTTAAAAATTCCCGTTGTTCACGGCGACGTAGTCGTAAGTCCCGACGTATATCCTGACGCTGCGCCGTCCCCCGACGTCGTCCACAGCGGCGTCGCAGTCCGTCCTGCTGTATATCCGGGAACTGCGGCCTCTCCTGACGTCGTTCACGATGGCATCATCGTACGGCCTCCTATATATCCTGATACCGTTCACAGCGGCATTACCGTGCATCCCGGCGTATATCCCAGCGCCGGAGTGTCCTATGACGCCGTTCATGGGGCTCACGTCAACCATTCCTCTTATATAAATCCCTATGCCGACGAGCCTACGGTGACGGTCCGGCCGTATATTAAAGGTGACGGAACGGTTGTAGAAGGCCATGTCAGGACGGCTCCCGATGAAGTGGAATCGAATAATCTTTCCTACAGAGGGTAAGAACATACCGGGAATTTCCCATAGCTCCCTTGCGAGGACGGCACGGTCGTCTGCCGTAAGGGAGCGTTTTTGCATTGGAATATACAAATCCCCTCGTTACCGATAGGGACAGGTAACGAGGGGATTTACGCTGATGCAGGCAGGCGGCGTGGGCCCTTATTCTGCCCAGTCGCCGTGCAGAAAGACAGGTACTTTGCTGCCGTCGGCTTTGATGCCCGTAATGGACAGATCCGGCGAGCCGACCATGAAATCGACGTGAATCATGGAATCATTCAGTCCGGCCTGTTCCGTTTCTTCCTTCGTCATTTCCGCTCCGCCGGCAAGGCAGGTCGGATAGGACGCGCCGAGAGCTAGGTGGCACGATGCATTTTCGTCGAATAGGGTTTCGTAGAAGAGGATATTCGACAGGGAAATGGGCGAATGGTAGGGAATGAGGGCAACTTCTCCGAGACGGCTTGCTCCTTCATCAATGGCGACGAGCTTCTGCAGGACGTCGTCGCCTGTTTCGGCATGGGCTTCGACGACCTTTCCGTCTTTGAATACGAGGTGGAACGTGTCGATGACGTTGCCGTTGTAGACGAGAGGCTTCGTGCTGTATACGACGCCGTCTACGCCGTCAGCGCGGGGAGCGGTGTAGATTTCTTCCGTCGGGATATTGGCGTTGAAGGAAATGCCGCTGGCAGATGTTTCCGCGCCTCCCTGCCAGATATGGTTTTCCGGAAGGCGGATCGTCAGGTCCGTGCCGAGGGAGTTCGTGTAGTGCAGGGCGGTGAAATGCTGCTCCGTCATCCACTGACGACGGGCTGCTAAGTTGGCGAGATGAGCGTCCCAATCTGCCAGGGGATCAGCCCCGTCGGCGCGGGACGACTGGAGAATCTGGTTCCACAATGCGTCGCAGGCTGCGTCGTCTTCTAAGCCGGGATATAGTATGGACGCCCAAACCTTGCTGGGAACGGCGGCGACGAGCCACGTCGTCTTGGAGGCCATCATGCCGTCGATATATTCTTTTAAGGCTTCATTCTGCGCTTTCTGCCAGGCAAAGATCTTCTTCGTGTCGATGCCGCTCATGAGGTAGGGATTGGCTGAAATGAGGCTCAAAAAAGCGGCGTTTTGGCGGTAATAGGATAAGCTGAATTCGCGCCGCCAGTCGGGGAACGTTTCAAATTGTTCCTGCGATTCGTATTCATAGCGCAGACGGGTCGTGTCGTCGCAGCGCCAGTTGCATACGACCTGCGACGCGCCGCAGGTATAGGCTTCCTTGGTTAAAATCGTCACGAAGGCGCTCGATTCGACAGGGGCGTTGATGACAAGAATCTGGCCTTTCTGCAGGTTCAGGCCTTTTGTCAGCAAGATATTGGCATAGACGGCCAGTTGTTCATTTGTTGGCAAGAGAATCACTCCTTACTGTTGAAATGCTGTATGACGCCATAAGCGGTAATTTAAGGCGCTGGAATTGATGATAAGGCTGATGACGAAGCACAGCCAGTAGCCGTACGGCCCGTACGGCGTCAGATGAGCGCAGGCATAGCCCAGGGGAATACTGATGAGCCAGTAGGTGACGAAGGCGATGTACGTAATGACCTTGACATCCTTGTAGCCGCGCAAAATTCCCTGGACAGGCGTGCCGGCCGCGTCGAGAAAGACGAAGGCCATGGCGTATACGAGAAAATTGCGGATGGCTGCGAAGGTCTCCGCATCGTGGGTAAACAGGCTGCTGATCGGGTCCAGGAAGAGGTACGTCGCCGTAATGGTCACCGTTGCCACGGCAAAGGCCGTCATCTGGCAGAGGAGGGCGTATTGGCGGGCGCCGACGAAATTCTTAGCGCCTACTTCGTAGCCGATGACGATAGTCGCCGTCAGGCTGACGCTCCAGGGGATCGTATAGGTCAGCGTGGCGTAGCTGATAGCCGCCTGATTGGCCGCCAGATACAACGTTCCAAACTCGGCCATGAGAAGGCCGACGATGCTGAACAGGCTCGTTTCGCAGAAGACGGCGATAAAGATGGGGACGCCCAGCTGCAGCTGGTGATAGCAGTGGGCCCAGCTGATGGGACGGGGCCTGGTCCAGATGCGATACGTGCGAAAGGGCTCTTTCCATTGCAGCACGGCAGCGAAGATGAAAAACGCTATCCACGAAGCGATTGTCAGGGCATACCCCGTGCCGATGCCGCCCATAGGGGCAAGGCCCAGGCCGCCGAAGATGAGCAGGCGGAATAAGAGCACTGTAATGACCATATGAAATACGATAATTGCCATAGAAATATGAGTCATGCCGTGGGCATCGACGACATAGCGCATCGTCGCCATGAGAAACATGGGCAGAATGCCCAGAGCCAAGGCAAACAGGTACTCGCCGGCAATATAACGGACGGCCGGTTCCAGTCCCATAAAGTCGAGAAAGGGCGGCAGGACGAGGCTGCCGAGCGCGATAGCGACGACGGTAAAAAAGACAGCAATGTACAAGCTTTGAGCAATATACATGGGAATGCGGCTGTCCTTGCGGGCTCCGCGAAGCTGCGAAATGATAGGCGACACGCCGAAAAATAAGCCGCAGACGCCGGCGAAAATAGGCACCCAGATATTGACGGCGACGGCGACGCCGGCCAGGTCAACCGTACCGGCCTGGCCGCTGAATATGCTGCTGAATACGCTGGTGCCGATTTGCGCTACCTGTGTGAACAGGAGAGGGAAAAATAAAATAAGAAAATGTCTAAACTGTGAAATCTGGGGGAACTGCATAAGGCCTCCTTGAGAATAGAAAAACAAGGCCCGTCGTATTCGGCGGGCCTTGTCAGCATTTACATTATTTTCCCATTGCGTTGACTTTAGCAGCCAGGCGGGACTTTTTGCGAGCTGCGTTGTTTTTATGGAGAACGCCTTTCTGAGCGGCGCTATCGATTACACTGCTTGCTTTATCAAAGGCTTTCTTTACAGCGTCGGCATCACCAGCGGCAATTGCTTCAGTCGTGCGGCGGATAGCCGTATGAACGGAAGATTTTACTCTGGAGTTAGCTGCGTGACGAGCTGCGTCCTTTTCCATGGATTTGATGTTGGATTTAATTTGCGGCAATTGATTCACCTCCCTAAATTACAAGAACACTAGAAAGTATTCTATCATATAGAGCGTTAAAAATCAATATATTTTTGTAATTTAGTTAGATTTTGCCTTCCGAACCGAGAACGCATTTGATCTTGTGCGCTACGATGTCATGGACGAACTGGCGGCCGTCTGTGAGGTACTGGCGCGGGTCGAAATGATCCGGATGCTGTGCCATGTGCTGACGGATGCCGGCGGTCAGGCCCAGGCGGAGGTCGGAGTCGATGTTGATCTTGCAGACTGCCATGGAAGCGGCTTTGCGGAGCTGATCTTCCGGAATGCCGATAGCGTCGGCCAGATTGCCGCCGTTGGAGTTGATGATCTTAACGTATTCGGGAACGACGGACGAAGCACCGTGCAGTACGATGGGGAAGCCGGGCAGGCGTTTGGAAACTTCTTCGAGGATGTCGAAGCGCAGTGTCGGCGGAACGAGGACGCCCTGTTCGTTGCGCGTGCATTGTTCCGGTTTGAATTTATACGCGCCATGGCTTGTGCCGATAGCGATAGCCAGGGAATCGACGCCGGTGCGGGTTACGAATTCTTCTACTTCTTCCGGACGAGTATACGAAGCTTCATGAGCGGCGACTTTTACGTCGTCTTCAATACCAGCGAGCTGGCCTAATTCGCCTTCTACGACGACGCCGTGTGCATGGGCGTATTCAACGACTTTTTTCGTCAGGGCGATGTTGTCTTCAAACGAGTGCTTGGAGCCGTCGATCATAACCGATGTGAAGCCGCCGTCGATGCAGTCTTTGCACGTTTCGAAGTCTGCGCCGTGGTCGAGGTGAAGGGCGATGGGCAGGTCGTTCGTTTCCAGAGCCGCTTCGACGAGATGTTTCAAATATGCCGGTTTAGCATATTTTCTGGCGCCGGCCGAAGCCTGAAGAATAATAGGGGATTTCAGTTCGGCAGCTGCTTCCGTAACGCCCTGGACGATTTCCATGTTGTTGATGTTGAACGCTCCGATGGCGTAGTGTCCTTCATAGGCTTTCTTAAACATTTCTGTGGTTCCGACTAATGGCATTTGGCATACCTCCTAAAAAAATAAAATTAATGAAGCCTTGCGTATATATAATTCCAGCCGGCCTGGCTGACAAGGCGCGCCATATCAGCAGGGAGGGGGGAATTGACAGAAATAAGCTGTCCCGTCATGGGATGGACAAACTGCATGGCGTAAGCGTGCAGTGCCTGCCGTGTCATGAAAGTTCGCGAGCCGCCGTACAGGTCGTCTCCGACAAGAGGGTACCCGAGATAGGCGCTGTGTACGCGGATCTGATGAGTCCGGCCCGTGTGCAGGCAGACGCTGACCAGGCTGTAGGCGTCGCCGGCGGCCAGACAGGTGAAATCCGTATGGGCCGGTTTTCCGCCGGCCATGACCTGACGGGTAATGATGCTGTCCGGGCAGCGGCCGATAGGGCTGCGGACGGTGACGAAGGGGCTGGGAAAACGGCCTTCGGTCAACGCCATGTACAGCCGTTTGTAGGATGTTTCTTTTTTATCGAATTGGGACTGCACCTGCGGTTCTTTGGCAATCATGCACAAGCCCGACGTATTCTTGTCCAGGCGGTGCATCGGGTGGTATGAGCAGCGCTGACGGCTTTTTTCGTAGTAGTACGCTACGGCGTTGGCCAGCGTGCCCTGCCGCACGGCTGCCGTCGGGTGCATGAGCAGGCCTGCGGGCTTGTCGACGACGAGGAGGTAGTCGTCCTCGTAGGCGATAGACAAAGGGATGGGCTCAGGCGAAAACGAATTGACCTGAGGCAGGTCGACGCAGACGACATCGCCCTCATAGACAAACTGCGTTGTCGAAGCGGGACTGCCATTGACCGTGCAGACGCCGTTGCGTTTGATGCGGCGGCGCAGCGTCGACGATACGCCGAAATGGCGGAGCGCTCCGAGAAGGCTCGTGGGCCTGGAGAGCGGGCCTACTGTAAAATGAATCATTATACCATCCTTTATTGCAAATCTAAGATTATTCATCTATATTATACAAAATGGTAAAAAATAAATCTATACATTTCTAGGCTCCTCTGTCAATTTGCGAATAAAATTAAATGGAAAAGAACGTTGACCGATGGGCAGGGAATGTATTATGATAGGAGCGTTGCGGATTTTTTGCAGGTCTGCTGTTTTTTTCGCGGTTTGGAAATAAAAGAAGGATTTTGGCCGGGTTATAGAGAATATATTATCGTCGGAATAATTAAAGGTACAGGTGATTGGCGTGAGGAGATTTTCCAGTGAATTCATTGAACAGGTGCGGCAAGCCAATGACATCGTCGGCGTCATATCGGGGTACGTGTCCCTGAAGCGCCAGGGACGGAATTTCTGGGCCTGCTGCCCCTTTCACAGCGAAAAAACAGCGTCTTTCAGCGTCGCCGCTGATAAAGGTTTTTTTTATTGTTTCGGCTGTCATGCCTCAGGCGACGTATTTAAATTTATCATGATGCAGGAGCACGTTTCCTTTTCCGACGCCGTGACGATGCTGGCCGAGCGGGCCCATATCCCCCTGCCGGAAATCCAGAAGTCGGCTGAGGAAATCGAACGGGAACGGCTGGCAGGCCGCCTGTATCAAATCAATGAAATGGCCGGGAATTTTTTTCATAATTGTCTGACGAAAACTCATTACGGAGAGCCGGGCCTGGCTTACTTTCACAAGCGCCGCGTATCCGACGGGACGATTCGAGAATTTAAGCTCGGTTTCGCTCCGGACAACTGGAATAAGCTGACCGACGCCTTTATGAAAAAGGGCGTGTCGGGAAAGGAATTGGTTCTATTGGGGCTGGCGAAAGAAAAGAACGGCCGTTTTTACGACGCCTTCCGCAACCGGGTTATCTTTCCCATACGGGACGGCCGCAGCCGTATTGTCGGATTCGGCGGCCGCGTGCTGGACGACAGCCGGCCGAAATACCTGAATTCTCCCGAAACGCCTATATTTAATAAACGCCGCTTATTATTTGCCATGGATCTGGCTCACAAAGCCATTTATGAAGAAGGAAGGGCGGTCCTCGTCGAAGGCTACATGGATGTCGTAGCAGCTCACGACAAGGGCATACGCAACGTCGTAGCCTCTCTGGGCACGTCGTTTACGCCGGAGCAGGCCCGTTTGCTGCAGCGGCAGGCCGACGAGCTGGTACTGTCCTACGACATGGACGGCGCCGGCCGGCAGGCGACGCTGCGGGCGATGGAAATCGTCCGCGGCATGGGCATGCGGATACGCGTCGTGTCGCTGCCCCAGGGAAAGGATCCCGACGAATATATTAATTCAGCCGGGCCGGAAAAATTTAAAGAAGCCGTATCCAACGCTCCCAACGCCTTGGACTACATGCTCCAGACGGCGCTGCGCCAATACGACGGCACGACGCTGGAAGGAAAATCTTCCATTACGGCCATGGTTCTTCCCGTCGTGGCGACCGTAGACAACCGGGTCGTGTTAGACGGCTTTTTAAAGAAAATGGCCAGACAAATACAAATTGATGAAACAGCTGTCCGCAGCGAATTTAATAAATACGTGGCTAAGCATCCGGAATTAGGCCAGCAGCAAGTCGTCATATCGCCGACAGTGTTTCATGAAAACGCGGCGGCCCGTGGACAAGGCTCCATGGCTGTGGCGGAAGAAAATATTCTGCGCTTCTTGTTGGAAAAACCGTCGGCATGCGAACGCATCCGGCAAAAAATTGATATCGCCTTTTTTATGGATGAACGCCGGCGCCGCATATATCAAACCATTTTAGACGTCTACGCCTCGCAGGGGGCCTATGCCAAAGCGGATATTCAGCAGCGCCTGACGCCGGAAGAGGCGGAAGAAGTCGCGCGGATTATGATCTTGCAGGACGTCCCTATGGACGAAGCCGTGCTGATGGATTACGTCAGGCGGTTCCGCTTAGCCGAGCTGCAGAAGCAGTATATCGAGCACAGCCAAAAAGCGACTGCGTACAGCCGCAATAACGACCAGCGGGTTATAGAAGAATTAGCAGCATGCAAGCGAATAAACGAAGAAATAAAGAAATGGTCTTAGGAGAAAGGAGCTTGTACGTCATGGTAAAAACGACAGATGCAGTTGAAAATACAATAGAAAAGAAAGCCGGCGCAAAGAAAAGTACAGCGAAAAAGGCGCCGAAACGCAAAACGAGCAAGAAAAAAGAACCGGCAAAGCAGATGAGCGAGCAAGAACGCCGTGAAATCGTCCTGCAGCATATTAAGCAGCTTCTCCAAACAGGCCAGAAAAAAGGCTGTCTTACGTATACGGAAATCATGAACGTCATGGAAGAAGACGACCTGTCGCCGGAACAAATCGACAAGATGTACGAGCTGTTTGCCGATAAGGGCATTGATATTATCGGCGAAGACGATTCCCTGAACGACAACGACGACCTCAACGTCGACGACGACGGCGAGCCCGTTCCCGATCTGCACAATGTCGATTTAAGCGTTCCTGAAGGCATCAATATCGACGATCCTGTCCGCATGTATCTGAAGGAAATCGGCCGGGTGCCGCTCCTGTCGGCAACGGAAGAAATCGCTTTGGCTCAGGCTATCGAGCGAGGCAATTCGCCTGACGCGACGGAAGAAGAATTAAAAGCCGGAGCCATGGCCAAGAAAAAACTGACCGACGCCAACCTGCGCCTCGTCGTCAGCATCGCCAAGCGGTACGTAGGACGAGGCATGCTGTTCCTCGACCTCATTCAGGAGGGCAATCTGGGTCTCTTGAAAGCTGTCGACAAATTCGATTACAGCAAGGGCTATAAATTCAGTACCTATGCGACATGGTGGATTCGCCAGGCCATTACCCGGGCCATTGCCGACCAAGCCCGGACGATACGCATTCCCGTCCACATGGTCGAAACGATTAATAAGCTCATCCGCATTTCCCGTCAGCTCCTGCAGGATAAAGGCAGAGAGCCGCTGCCGGAAGAAATTGCCGAAAAGATGGATATTCCTGTAGAACGCGTCCGGGAAATCATGAAGATTGCCCAGGAACCGGTATCGCTGGAAACGCCTATCGGTGAAGAAGAAGATTCTCATTTGGGAGACTTTATCGAAGATTCTGAAGCGATTGCTCCGGACGATGCCGCGTCTTTCATCCTGCTGAAAGAACAGATTGAAGACGTGTTCTCCTGCCTGACGGACAGAGAACGCAAGGTCCTGTACCTGCGCTTCGGCTTGAAGGACGGCCGCCCCAGAACGCTGGAAGAAGTAGGCCAGCATTTCAACGTCACGCGCGAACGAATTCGCCAGATTGAAGGCAAGGCTCTCAGCAAGCTGCGCAATTGGGGCAAGCGGGAAAAGATTAAGGATTTTCTTTAATCCTTAACTTGACGAGTCTATTTTCTTATCGTATAATTACTTGGTAAGGTTTTTACCTTACCTTTAGGGCCTATAGCTCAGCGGTAGAGCCCCCGGCTCATAACCGGTTGGTCCCTGGTTCAAATCCAGGTGGGCCCACCAACTGAATAGTAGATGCTAGACAGAAGAGTCTTCATCTGAAGATAAAACACGGTGGCAGCAAGTGCAGACAACTTGCTGCCGCCGTGTTTTGCGTAACTATGATAAATGTATGGTTGAAGTTGCCGATGCGCTATCTACATGCCTCAAATAAGGATAATAAGACTTTGCAGGATTTGGAAGACTATGAAGGCGGCAAGACGCTGAACGACCTTTGTTAAAGCGACATGTACCGATAAAATATAAAATGTTCAGTAAACGCGATTTTTTATACATCTGTTGTCGTAGGATATTGGCGGAAGAATATTTGTCAAATACGTGAATTAAGTGGTTTGAGTATATGTCCGGGAAGCCTGCCAACTGAATAGTTGATGCAGCAGAGGCCCTTATGATCTGAATGTATACTATTGGAAGGCAGACCTGAATAGGCTGTTGTGAAAGCAGAATGCATATTGACGAGGGAATTAGTGTTTGTTAATATAGTGGATATAATGATTCAAGAATAGCAATGCCTTTATGGAGTTTTGCAGCATTTGTGATTTAGGAGACATCTATTGAATGGATGTTATACATCAAAGGAGGATTGACAATGACTACTTTAAGTAAAGAACCGGTTCGGGACCGGGCGGAGCATAACGCATTTTTTCCTTCACCATATTCTTTAAGTGTATATACAAGTCCTGTTACGGATTTCCAGGGGTTTGCCATTGATTCCCCCTATACAGGCGGCCAGTATAAAGTGCTGATGATTGCATCTGATGAACGATATGTACAGATGAAAAACGGAGCCTATTTCTCTACAGGGAATCATCCTGTAGAAACGCTGCTTCCTATGCTGCACATGCATCACGCCGGATTTGAAATAGACGTGGCGACCTTGTCGGGCAATCCTGTAAAACTGGAAATGTGGGCTATGCCGGAAAAGGATGAGCCTGTCATGAGTCTATATCAGGAATATTTGTCTAAATTTGAGCATCCCCTGAGGCTGAGCGATATACTGCAGGAGGTTACGGCGGAGGGCTCGCCCTATGTCGGCGTTTTTATTCCCGGAGGCCACGGGGCGCTGGTGAATTTGCCGGAGAGCCGTGATGTAAAGGCCGTGCTGCAATGGGCTATGAAAGCAGAGAAAAACATAATTACTTTATGCCACGGACCGGCGGCTCTGCTGGCAGCAGCGGTCGACGAAGACAAATTTTTGTTTTCCGGCTATGAAATGGCCGTATTTCCCGATTGCCTGGATGAAGGGGCAAATCAGGACATTGGCTATATGCCTGGGCGATTGAAATGGCTGTTGGCTGAAAGATTGGCAAAGCTGGGCGTGAAGATCGTCAATGAAGACATTACCGGCCGGATTCATAAAGACCGAAATGTACTTACTGGCGACAGTCCGTTGGCAGCGAATGCATTAGGCATCCTGGCAGCTAAGGAATTGCTGGAAGCCATCAGAGAATAGCATGATGTAGTTGTAATAGGCCGAAACGTTGGATTACAATGCTGCAAGCCGGATTGGCTGCTAGTATATGTGATAAATAATGAACAGCCGATTGCAACGGCCTTTCAGACAGGATCGTATTCCGATTTATTGTAACCATAGCACAAAAGGAGCGCTCATGATGTGGGCGCTCTTTTTGGTATTTTCTTTTTGCTCAGCGCAAGTATATGTTAACAAAAATGAGGGGCAGGTCGGCCTACGGATAGTCTAAAAAAGGCTGGAGTATTTTGAATATAATAGGCAGGAACGACAAGGGAAATTGGCATATAGCAAGACATCCTAAAGACATTTTTGATGTACTTACGGTACATATGAAAGTGAGATGGTGGCAGCAAAATAGCAAGTATATTGTCAACTATATATTTAATATATAGTTGACAATATAAAGGAGAAAATGCTATAGTTATATCGATTGAGGAGGTGGTGACGGGACAACAAAAAATATTTGAGCTTTTTGAGGCGAATAGGGACGTTTTTTGTGAAGATATTGCTCTAAAATTTTCTGTATCTCGCCTCACTGTTTGGAAAATTACTGAAGCAGTGCCGGGACGTTCTAAATATTTGCGCACTGTGATTCAGAAGATGGAAATTTGTGCGCTTGGATGTCGTGGAATCCAGCCATGTTCTTGTGCGGGATCAAGCAAATATAGGTAAGTCCGATAGCTATATCGCGTCATGACTGGGGAAGGTTAACTATAAAGACACTGGAATAGATATGGCTTTTTTAGCGGCTTGAACACTATAAACAGTCTATGTGGAATCATACTGAAACCGCTGTCTTGTCATCGGCAAACGAGTCAAGCTGATGTTTTCTCCAAAATTCAAAAATGCCTTTGCCCTTAATATAGACGATACGTGCCGCTTGTTAGAGAGATACTCTTGGCGGTACGGAAGATTGCTGTTTATTCGGTGAAATTAACCTTTGTTTGTGGATAGGAGGCTATATGAAAAAGAGCAAAACACAAAATATAATAATGTGCGGTCTCTTTGTTACGCTCATTGTTATAGGCGCATGTATCAAAATTCCTGTTCCTGTTGTGCCCTTTACATTGCAGCTTTTATTTACAATGACGGCAGGCCTGTTGCTTGGAGGAAAACTTGGCGCTGTCTCTGTAGGAGTGTATATTCTGATGGGACTTCTCGGACTTCCTATATTTGCGGAAGGCGGCGGTTTGGTGTATGTACTGAAGCCGACCTTCGGATATATTGTCGGTTTTGCCGCTGCGTCCTATGTGACTGGCGTTATTGCCAATCAGGTTCCGAATCCGAACTATAAACGCTTGCTTGCGGCAAACTTTGTTGGTCTTGCAATCGTTTATGTGTTTGGAATGATGTATTATTATTTGTTGAGCAATTTTTACCTTGGAAATCCTATTGGTTTATGGCCGTTGTTCCTGTATGGCTTTATTTTGGCTGTACCGGGAGATATTTTGTTATGCGTTCTTGGGGCATTTCTTGGAAAAAGAATGATTCCGATCATGAGGAACAATAGAAAGCAATAGAATATGAGGATATGAAAATGAATGTAAATGAATTAGCAAACAACGTCTTACAGGGGAAACAAATCACAAAGGAAGAAGCCTTGTTTTTATACGAGCAGCCTCTTTTGAAACTATGCGGGAGTGCTGATAAGATCCGCCGACACTTTTGTGCCAATCAATTTGATATTTGCACGATTATCAATGCCAAAAACGGAAACTGTTCTGAAAACTGCAGGTTTTGCGCCCAGTCGGCTCATCACCGCACCGGTGTGGTTGCCTATCCGCTGCTTTCCAAAGAAGAAATTGTAGCGCAGGCAAGGAGTAATCATGAACAAGGCGTTCTTCGTTACTCCATCGTAACATCAGGAAAAGGCTTGTCTGATCCGGAGGTAGATGCAATGTGCGAAGCGATTCGGGAAATCAGAGAAAAGGTCGGGATTTCTGTTTGCGTTTCCTTCGGCCTGCTAAATGAACAGCAGTTCCGCAAGCTGAAAGAGGCCGGTGCCACAAGAGTACATAATAATCTGGAAACTTCCCGCAGGAATTTTCCCAACATCTGTACCACCCATGGGTTCGATGACAAGATACAGGCGATCCGGGCCGCGCAGGCTGCAGGGCTCTCTGTTTGCAGCGGCGGCATCATGGGACTTGGCGAAACGGTCGAAGATCGGATTGATATGGCCTTTAGCCTGCAGGAGCTGGGCGTTCTCAGTGTGCCGGTGAACCTGCTGAACCCGATTCCCGGCACGCCGTTTGAATGCAATGAGAGATTGACGGAAGACGACATGCGCAGGATCGTCGCTGTCTACCGCTTTATCCTCCCGAGGGCTGCTATCCGCCTTGCAGGCGGGCGGGGCCTGCTGCCGGATAAGGGAAAAAGCTGCTTCATTTCAGGGGCGAACGCGGCGATTTCGGGAGAGATGCTGACGACTGCAGGAATCACAACGAAAACGGATATGCTGCTATTAAAGGAACTGGGATATGAGGTGAAGCGCTGCAATGAGTAAAAGCCTGTTTATTACTGGAACCGGAACGGACGTCGGCAAGACCTATGTGACGGGGCTGATTGTCAAAAAGCTTCGGGAGGGCGGAGCCTCTGCTGCCTACTACAAAGCTGCTATGAGCGGCAACGATCGGCGTGCAGACGGCACGTTGATCCCCGGCGACGCCTTGCAGGTGAAACGGATGTCCGGAATCGAACAGCCCCTTGAAGAGATGTGCCCATACATTTATGAGACAGCGGTCTCTCCTCATCTGGCGGCAAAGCTTGAGGGAAAGCCCCTGGAAATGGAATGCGTGCTGAAGCATTTTGATTATGTGTGCGGCAAGTATGAGCATATTACGGCAGAAGGTTCGGGAGGAATCCTCTGCCCGCTCCGCTTTGACGAGCAACAGATCCAGCAGGAGGATTTCATCAAGGCCCGCAGCCTGTCTTGCCTGATGATTGCTGACGCAGGGCTTGGCACCATTAACGCAGTCGGATTGACGGCTGAATATATGAAGGCTCATAAAATACCCGTGAGGGGTATTATATTCAATCGTTACGATCCGGGCAATCCATTGCACGAGGATAACCGGCTGATGTGCGAAGCCATGACGGGCTTACATATAATTGCCTGTGTTAAAGACGGCGATACGGATTTGGATATGCCCTTTGAGCTGCTGGAAGGATTTTATGAAGAGAACGGAGGCGGCAGGAAATGATCTGGTATCCATATGAGCAGATGAAAACAATGAGGGCTCCCTATAAAATTGTCAATGCAGAAGGAGTCTATCTGTATACCGAGGATCAGAAGCTGATTGATTCAGTGTCTTCCTGGTGGAGTGTAATCCATGGCTATAAACACCCGGAAATTAATCAGGCGATTGAAATGCAGCTGAAGAAATTTGCCCACGTAATGCTGGGTGGTTTGACCCACGAGCCTGCGGAAAAACTTTCCCAAAAACTCCAGAGTTGGCTGCCCGGCGATTTAGATTACTGCTTTTTCTCTGATTCCGGCAGTGTCGCAGTAGAGGTGGCCCTTAAAATGGCGCTGCAATATTATGTGAATCATAAAGAAACTCACCGTACCATGGTATTAGCGCTGGAACACGCTTACCATGGCGATACGTTCAAAGCCATGGAAGCAGGCGATGATGAGGACTATCACTTTGTGTTGAAAGCATACGGGAAAAGCAAGGATGTCGTACATATTCCTACTGAGATCGACGCCCTCGAACATGCTTTTGCAAAATACCATGATCGCCTGAATTGCTTTATCGTTGAGCCTTTGCTGCAGGGCGCAGGCGGAATGAAAATGTACGATATCTCCTTCCTGAAACGCGCGCGCGAGCTTTGTGATCAATATGACGTGCTCCTTGTTTTCGACGAAGTTGCCACAGGATTCGGACGGACGGGAAACCGCTTTGCTGCAGATTTGGTCCTGCCGGATATCCTTGTCCTTGGCAAGGCTTTGACCGGCGGATATATCGGCCATGCCGTTACAGTGGCAAACCGAAAGGTATATGAAGGCTTTTATGATGATGCCCCTTTTCATGCCCTGATGCATGGCCCCACTTTTATGGGCAACGCCCTGGCCTGCAGTGCGGCATTGAAGTCTATCGAACTGTTTGAGGAGCAGGATTACATGTCGAAAATCCATAGGATTGAAGCGATAACCCGCCGTGAGATGGAGGGTTTCTCCGACCGGCGCATCAAGGAAGTCCGGATAATGGGCGGCTGTGTATGCATCGAAGTATATGATTCAGATACCATCAAGGGGTACCAGCAATTTGCCTATAAACGGGGTGTGTTCAGCCGTCCGTTTTTAAAATACCTCTATGCGATGGTTCCTTATGTGATCGAAGAAGGTGAATTGATCAAGGTTTTACAGACGATGAAGGAATGGTTTTCTAAAAAGTACTGATAGTAAAGACTGTATCCAACGGTTCCTTTGTCTGCTTTTTCCGTTGAAGAGACTATTACGATAGCCGCGGCAGGGAAGCCGCGGCAATATGAAGGCCATTTTGATTGAAACGTTAATCAGGGTACAGCCGAAAATGGGGCTATACATACGGAATAAAATCCGTTATGCATAGCCCCATTTCTTATTCACGTAGCGTTATAAGAGAGGAGATGGTGTGAATGTTTGGTTGTCTTATCAGAGTTCATGGATACGGCAGCCGCCAAATTCAGGAGAGCAGGCCGCGCCATCGATGGAGCCGGCGTCGCCGTTGCAGAAGCTTTCTTTCCAGAGGCCGTGCAGGTTGCAGTACGCGTAGATTTCGCCGCTGTCGCCGGTTTCAAAATAAGCCTGCGGTGCTTCTCCGGGTTTCAGGTAATGGAAATGGACTCCCTTTTCATCGACGAGAGCGATCCATTCGATATAGTGCTTTTCTTCCATGGGATGGGTGACCGAACCGACCGTTACATCCAGGTGTCCATCGATTTTCTGGAAAGCCGGTACGTGTTTTTCATGAGCTGCATCGACAGAGCCAGCCACGAGATGAGTCAGCTCCTGCCCATTATATATGACTTTTTCCGGAGCCTGCCCTCCGCTTAGAACTAATACGTTGCCATCTGTGTCATTGCGATAAAATTCAACGTGTTTCATATGCGTATCCTCCTTTGGCGGGATGCCTGCCTTAAACGATTATATATGCATCAAGATAATAGAATTTATTTACTAGTAAATAATAATTTTTGATTACGATTTAAGTATATACTAAAACGGTCAACCTGTCAATGAATAATAACGATTATTTATTGAAATATTATTTTAGCTAATCATACGCTGAGTTTGGACATATAATAAAGAAACATCAGGAAAAGAGCAGTACTACTGAATAAACGCGCCATAGCAGGACTGTCAGCAAGAGCTGCCCTTGAAGGGAGGTTCTAAGAGATCGCAAAGGCTTTTATTATTTGACAAAAAATATCTATTAGTATACAGTATAGAATATAATGAATTTGCCCGATGCCATGATAGATATGAGATCCCTTGGAGTATTGGGAGCTTAATGCAGATAAAAATAGTCCCACTTATCTTTTGGCCAAAGGAACGGCAAGTAAAATGCATGATGATGAATCTTTGACGATGCAATCTGCAATGCATTTTTAGGTACTGGCTGATAGCATATGTGTTATATAGGGAAGGGGGAAAATGAACGATGAAATATATGTCCGCTAAAGAGGCAGCTGCTGTATGGAATCTTTCTGAACGCTCTATCCAGGAGTATTGCATGCAAGGGCGTATTGGCGGCGCTGTTTTGCACGGAAATACTTGGAATATTCCTGCTGCGTCACAGAAACCCGTCAGGAACAGTAAAGAAACGGCGTCTTCTCCTTTGCTGGGAATACTCCGTCGGGAGAAGGAAAGCCAGTTTATGGGCGGTATTTATCACAGGCTGCAAATTGACATGACCTATCACTCAAACCGTATAGCAGAGAACCGTTTAACACATGAGCAAACCCAATACCTGTTTGAAACTAAGCAGATATATATTGCAGACCGCGCTGTACGGGTCGATGATATTGTTGAAGCTGTGAACCATTTTAATTGCATTGACCTGGTTATCGAACAAGCGTCGTCCGGAGTGTCTGAACAGTTTATCAAGGAATTGCATCGCGCGCTTAAAATAGGAACGACAGATGCGTATAAAGACTGGTTTTTCGTAGGAAACTATAAGTCCTTTTCCAATACGGGCAGCCCCCTTCCATCCTCCTCTCCGGAATATGTGAGTCAGAAGATGAAGGAGCTGCTGGATACATACAGGACGGCTTCACCTAAGCGGTTAGAGGATATACTCGAATTTTACATGCGCTTTGAAGCAATTAAACCATTCCAGAGCGGGAATGGGAGGGTAGGGCGCCTGCTGATGTTAAGTGAATGCCTGAGGAATGGCATTGTTCCCTTTATTCTTTTCAAAGATATGAAACCGAGCTATCATCACGGGCTTAGTATTTGGCATCAGGAACGGTCCGTGCTGCGGGATATATGCCTGGAGGCGCAGCATCATTTTCAATCAATTATGGAGCATTTTTCGATTGTATGAGAAGGTCAACGTGTCGTGAAACCTGTTCGAAATCGTTCCCGAACACGTGAGCTTTCTGTGCATCCCGATGAAATGGGAGGCAGAAAATCCGGCATCTGCATGTAATCCGGCTTTGATATATATAATTTTTGAATGATACCCATAAAATGATTGATGACCTGGCAGTTTTTGACTTATAATCTGTATAAAATGAGGTGCTGCACAGCTGTTTTAATGAACCGGCTTGAGTATTTGACGCATCTTGCTCGGCATAAGGATATAGCTTTAGTAAAACGTATTGCGGCTATCATGGCGTTGACGGGAGTCAGCGGATTCATATGAGTTTAGAAGCGTTAGGGTATTGCCATCTTACGAAGTAGGCTGCGTTTAGGGAGTTACATAGAGGGTAAATTAACATGGTATATATGGAAAATCATCTGAAAAAAGCCATCGTCGTCGGGGCGACGGGGGCAGTTGGCCGGGATCTGGTCGATGTGCTGCTGAAAGATGAGCGGTATAGCTCTGTAGTGACTTTTACACGGAGAGACATCGGTATTCAGCATGAGAAATTGACGTCTTATGTCGTCGACTTTGCCCATCCGGAGCAGTGGCGGGAATTCATGCACGGCGATGTTCTGTTTTCCGCATTGGGAACGTCGCGGAAGCAAGCCGGCTCTAAGGAAGGGCAGTACCGCGTCGACTATGAATATCAGCTGACAGCGGCCCGGACCGCTAAAGAACAGGGCGTGCGTCAGCTGGTACTCGTGTCGTCCGTCGGCGCCGACTGCAATTCCAAGTTCTTTTATCTGCGGTTAAAGGGAGAAATAGAAAGAGATGCAGAAGCGCTGGGATTTGACGGACTTACCATTATTCAGCCGCCGTCCTTGATACGCAAAAAGGCAAAGAGATTGGGCGAAACCTTATCGGTCAAGGTGCTGCAAGCGGCAAATGCCTTCGGGCTGCTTCGAGGCCTTGCGCCGATGGAAACCCGCGTCGTAGCGGAATGTATGGCCCATGTCGGGGCAGATTCTTTTCAAGGCCTTCGCCGCATAACGGGACAGGGCATCCGTTGCCCTATCCTTTGAAGGCAGTTTGAAACCAGACGACATAGATAAAGGAAATACGAACGGGAGGGATGACGATGCCTGTTTACATTACAAACCGAATGTATTTGCCTCAGGACGGCGTGGAACGGGTGCTGGCGTATGTCGGCGGGACGGAGCCGCTTGATTTCAATACGGTTCAGCCTATGCCCCGGGATTTGACGGGCCAGGAGGCGCGGGATTGGTGCTCGGCTTTTTGGGGGACGGAGGAAAATGCCGTTCATGCCGAGCTGATGGGAAATATCCTGACCTTTCGGACTGCCGATACGCCGCCGCTGGCTTGGCTGAAAGAGGTATCGGCCCAGTTTCCGCAATATGAATTTACGTTAGACTGGTTTTACGACGATTTGCCGGAGTGGTATCAGTGCGTCGTGCGCGGCGGCAAGGTGCAGTATATCAACGGCGTGTAAAAAAATATACGAGAAATACAAAAGCGCAGGCTGATAGATGCTCAGCTTGCGCTTGTTTTCTGTCGTGTATTACAGTTTTTCTTTGGGCTGTTCCGTCGAGGTATCGTCGGGCTGATCCTTTTGCGAAGGGTCCATCGTATAGGCCGGCTCCTGCGATTTTGCCTTTCGCAGGGCTTTTTCTTCTTCCGTTTCGTTCTTCAGTCGTTCTTCTTCCAGCCGTCGTTGTACGGCAGGAGGAACGTACTCTGCTTGGCCTTCCCAGGGCTCTGCCGGGTTGGGGCCATAGAGATTTTTCCCCGGCGTTCCCTTGGCAATGAATAAATAAGCGTACAGGAACAAGGAAAAGACGCCGGCAAAGGCGCAGCAGACGTTGATGAGTACGTACTGCCAGGATTTGTTCAGGTCATGCCAGCGGCGGACGGCGATGGAAAGGGAAATGATCGTCGTCGGAATGGCCAGGATTACGGCGACGATAAGGCAGATGCCGCCGGTCATCGTCCCAAGGGTAGCGCTGGCCGTGTGCAGCAAATAGGAAATGGCGCCGGCCAGTACCCAGGTGAGGATTGTCAGGTAAATATAATGGCGCCGGCTGAGGCGGCCGTGAAAGGTAAACAACTTCGTTTTTAAGGATTGCTCTTCCCAGGGCATATATTCGGGTGTTGTCGACATAGTATCAAGCTCCTATTCCAATCATTCTTTATAACGCTATAGTATATATTACCACATCGGGCCTCATATGAAAATCAAGAGGGCGAGGAAAGATTTTACTTTTTCTTATTCCGGCAGTTGTGACGGAACCGGTACGGTTTTGTTACAGTTTTGTTTCCAGATGGTGCCGCATGTGTTGCACCTGCATTATATAGATGAAATTATAGTATATTAATACATGGAAGAAATATAGAATGCAATGAAAAGCAACAGTGTTTGCGCAAAAATAAAGGGATATTTTATGGCAGCATCACGCTGTAACAAGATTGAAATAATGCATAGTTATTCATTCTGGAAAACGTGACAAGCGCGCCGAATACTGCTATACTGTAGTCAATCCCAAGGGGGAGAGATAAAAAAGACAATAGCAGGAAGGATGATTTATATGAAGAAAAAATTATTTGCAGTGCTCTCAGCGTTGACAGTTTGTGTATCCGGCGCTGCGTTCGCAGCTCCGCAGACTACCTTCCAGGAAGGAGCTGTACAGGTAGATGTAGGCGCATGGAATCCGAAAGTTGAATCTGGCGGCAGTTCCGACTCGAACTGGAACTTCCAGGGCGGCGTTACGTACGGCTTGACTGACGACGTGGCTATCCAGTACCAGTACGCAGGATTAAAGACCGATGTCAACGGACATGACATTACGACGGGCAATCAGCAGGAGGTCAACCTCTTGTATTCCCTCAACGACAACGTAGCGGCCTATGCCGGCTACAACCGCATTGAAAACGAATGGGAACACGGCAGCAGCACGACGAACAACGTCATGCAGGTCGGCCTCATCGGCAAGGCTCCGCTGGCAGATAACCTCGACGTCTACGGCAAGGTCGGTGTAGGCACAAAGAACACGACGACATGGGAAGCCGGCCTTTCTTACGGCGTCACGCCGGATCTGGACATCAATGCCGGCTATCGGTATATCGATACGGAAGGCCGTCATGGCAATGACCCCAGCGTCACCTATAAGGGCTTTGTGACAGGTATTTCCTATCGCTTCGGCGGCTTCTGATAACATCATGGGTATATGAAAAGAACCTGCTCTCGCATGAGGGCAGGTTTTTTCTATGGCCTGGGGCCGAGATTGACGAGGCGGTATCTCGTAATGTCCTTTTCCAGGCGGACGTAGGTGTATTTATTTAAAATCCAGTCGTCTTCCCATGGTTCGCCGTTGTCCGATTTCCAGTAATCGTCCTTCGTTTGGACGGAATAGGTGACGCGGAACCGCTTTTCCTCCGGGTCTTCGGGATTTTCTTCGGGAATGACGAAGATGTTTTTATAATCGAAAATCTTCCCTTCTACGAGGAGCCGCTTGCTCTTGTGAAAGGCCAATTCCTGCTCGACGATGCGGTAGACGATAGTAGAGTCGTTAAGGCCGCCGGCTTCGATCAGATTCAGCGTATCAGGATACAGCTGGCGGGGCGGTGTCGTTTCATAATGCACGACGCCGCAGATACAGACGATAACCAATATGACAATGCTTTTGCAGGTAATGGTAAAGGGGAGTTTCATGAGCTTCTCCTTTATAATTATGATAGGTAAGATTACAGCCCCGTTCCGACAGCGGCGAGGCGGTACGTGCTGCTGTCTTTGACCAGTCGATATATCATCGATTTGTTGCGAATCCAATGGTCTTCGCCGATACGGCCGTTCCCGGCAGTCCAGGCAGGGGATTGCCAATAGTTTTTAACGGAGTAGACGACGCTGTATAAGGGCTCCTTGGGCTTTGTCGCGTCTGTCGCGGGGATAATGCGGACGATTTCGTAAGCGAATATGCGGTCGGGATACAGCAGGCCCATGCGTGTATAATACGTCAGTTGCTGCTCCATGATGCGGCGGACGATGTCTTCGTCAGATACGGAAGCATCGGTCACGACGAGCGTATCCGGATACGGATAGGGGATAGGCGTCAGCAGCACATAAAAAAGAAGTATTCCTATACACAGGCGCAGGATGCCGTTCCATGTTCCAGATCATGATCAGCTCATCTTTTTTATCATAGGGCGTACGTGAAGGAACCTATTGCTATTCTGTGCTATAATTTATGCTATAATAAATACAGTATATTGTAAAGACTTAAATGGATACTAAAGGAAGTGTTGCTATGAAACTGAGCGGACGGCTTGCCGCCGCGGCGTCTTTGATTCCAAAGCATACGGTCATTGCCGACATCGGCACTGACCATGGATATATTCCCGTTTACATGTGTCAGGAAGGGCTTTGTCCCAAGGCCATTGCCGCCGATATCGTGCCGGGGCCGCTGCAGGCTGCGGCTGTCCATGTCCGGCAGTCGGGGCTGGCCGACCGCATCGACTGCCGCCTGGGCGACGGCCTGACGTGCATCCGGCCCGGCGAGGCGGACGGAGCGGTCATCTGCGGTATGGGCGGCCCGCTGATGGTCCGTATACTGCAGGCGTCGCCCAGCGTGTGGCAGGAAATGGATTTTCTTGTCCTGCAGCCCCAGAGCGACAGCGGCGCGGTCCGGCAGTACCTGTACGAATCGGGCTGGCATATAGAAGACGAAGAGATGCTCGTCGAAGACGGGCGGCTGTACGAGCTGATGCGGGCCGTGCCGGGCAGGGAAGCAGTACCCGAACCCTGGCTCTGTGAGATAGGCCCGGTCAACTGGCAGCGGAAGCATCCCCTGCTGGTACGAAAGATAACGTCGCTCATCGACAAAAACGAACACATTCGCATCGGATTGACAAAGAGCCGCAGCGATATGTCGGCGCGGATTCAGGCGCTGGATGAGGAAATCAGGCATTGGAGGGAAATCATATGGCAGTTACAGTCGGAGAGGTAGTAAAGGTATTGACGGAATGGGCTCCGGTCTCGCTGAAGGAGTCCTGGGATAATCCGGGGCTGCTCGTAGGCAGTCCCGACGAACCGGTGCAGAAGATCATGGTCACGCTGGACGTCATGAGGGACAGCGTCGACTATGCCGTATCGCACGGCGTCAATCTCATAGTCAGCCACCATCCCATTATTTTCAGCGGCATTAAGGCCCTGCGCAGCGATACGTACGACGGAGAAATGTATCAGAAGCTGCTGGCCCATCATATTTCCGTGTACAGCGCCCATACCAACCTGGACAGCGCCGACGGCGGAGTGAACGACGTGCTGGCCCGGCGGCTGGGACTGCGGGAGGTCACGGGCCTCGTGCCGGGAGTGAAGGAGCCGTTGTACAAGGTGGCCGTCTATGTACCTGAAAGCCACAGCGAAGCCGTCCGGCAGGCTATGGCGGCAGCCGGCGCGGGATATACGGGAAATTACAGCGACTGCTCCTTTACGGTGAAGGGCGACGGGCGGTTTAAGCCCCGCGCCGGCGCTAACCCCTTTATCGGCTCCGTCGGCACGGTGGAAACGGTACGGGAAGAACGGATCGAGACGATCGTACCGCAGCCGAAGCTGCCGGCATTGTTGTCGGCGGTCTTACAAGTCCATCCCTATGAGGAACCGGCGTACGACGTATATCCCCTGGCTAATGAAGGCCATCAGTATGCCATGGGACGAGTCGGGCTCTGGCCGACGCCGGAACCGGCAGGCATCGTCCTGCAGAAGATAAAACGGGTGCTGAAGCGCGACGTCCTGCCCTTTGCCGGCGACGCCGATACGATGGTTACCAAGGTGGCCCTCCTCGGCGGCGCCGGAGCCGGATTTATGAAACTGGCCAAGGAAGCGGGCGCGCAGCTCTATCTGACCGGCGATATCCGCTACCACGACGCCCAGGAAGCGGTGAAGCTGGGCATCGTCGCTGCCGACGGCGGCCATTTCGGTACGGAATACCCCGTCGTCAGCGATTTGCAGGAACGGCTGCGGGCAGCCGGACGGGAAAGAAAATGGGCTGTCGAATGTATCAGCGACCCGACGAGCCGCGATATGTTCCACTATATAAAGTAAACGAGGCGATAGGACATGACAAAAGAAGAACATATACGACAACTGATGAGCGACCCCATCTATGCGATTATGGGCAACGCTGAGTTATCCCTGGGACGGAGCAATATCGACGCGGCGCGGCAGCTCATAGAGGCCGGCGTTACGATTATCCAGTACCGGGAAAAGCATAAGACGTGGCGGGAAAAATACGCCGAAGCGACGGCCATTGCTGCATTGTGCCATGACCATAAGGTGACGTTCATCATGAACGACTCCGTCGATCTGGCGATTGCCTGCGGCGCCGACGGCATTCACGTCGGCCAGGACGACGCGCCGGCGACGGTCGTGCGTCAGCTGGCCGGCCCCGACGTGGTGATCGGCGTGTCGACGAATCGAATTGACGAAATGAAGCAGGCCCTGGCCGACGGGGCCGACTACGTCGGCTTTGGCCCCATGTTCCCGACGGCGTCGAAAAAGGACGCCCATGAAGTCGTGTCGGACGAAGCGAAGCGCTTTGCCCTGCATTTTTCCCTTCCTGTCGTAACCATCGGCGGCATCAGCCTGGAGAATATCGGCTCATTATATAAGGAAGGCTTCCGTTCCTTTGCCATGATATCGGCCATTGTCGGAAAAGAAGACATGACGGCAGCCGTGCAGGAGCTGCGCAATGCGTTGAAGGCGTAACTACCTGATAATACTAAGATAAAGACTTCCCATACAGCCCGTTCCTCTGTATATATGCCGTGTATTGCGCAGGCAGAGGAACAGGCTGATTTTTGTCGCCGAATAGGCATGATAAAACCCCTAGTTGCACTAGGGGTAGATATATATTCCTCATAAAAAAAGAAAGAACCTTCTATGATGCAATGAAAATGGTCTGGCAACCACATCCCCATATAGAATGGGAGGTTCCTGTCAATAATACATACGCACCTAACTACAGGAAGATATGATGATGGACACGTTAGATTTTAAAGAAATGAAGGACCCGAATAGGGGGTAGCCCGTGGCAGGGATGTGATTGCTGGATGTATTCAGTGCCCTCTTTAGAGTGCAACTACAGGAAGTAGGCCCTTATAGGGCCCGATCAAACCACCAGTTCTACTAGTGGTTTTGATTGTTTCCAATCCTGCATATAGGTTGCAAATAGTCCATATATTTGTTACACTAAAATTCAAAAATCGATGAGAGGAGGTGAATTGGATGAGCACGAAGTGGAAGCGAAACGACGTAGTATCGGCATGGAACGGCGCCGCGAACAAATTACATACCGGGGGGGGGGTATGGATTAAAGCGTAATATATCCTTAAAGATACAAATACAGGGACTCGTATATCCTGTTATAGACATATATGGAAGACAGCATACAGGCGAACGATGTAGGCTGTCTTTTTTGCGCGCTTTTTTCAGGCCCTATCGTCCATGGCGCGGCGTGCGATACGTGCTGCAGTGTTATGAATGAATCGACGTGATGGGGGATTTATGCTGTGTTGAAACTGTTTTAAAGACCTTTGCTTGTGGAGGAGTTTTGCCCAACTTTTGGTCTTGTTGTTGTAAGGAAAACGAAATTTTTTACAGCGAAGGATTTGACCGTAAATGAAAAGCGTCGCAATAGCACATAATTAATAGGATATAACGAGAGGAGAAGTTTTATGAAAAGAACTCAATATTTACTGATAACAGCAGGTATATTAGCTTTGGCCAATGGTGGATTTAGTGGCTCATCTGTGCAGGCTGCCTCTGATTGGGAATATATGACGGAGATTGATGATAGAGAAAATTCTTATGTGTTTGTTTCTGGTAATAGAGATCAAATTTCGAAAGGTACAACTGTTACTATGAATGGCGGTACAGTTACTAATAAGGCTACGGCTGTTGGATCTGATTTTGCGACGGTTGCAGTTGGTGGACACTTTATTATGAATGGAGGTAGTGCTCGCAATGTATATGGTGGGTATATTCAGAGTGGTGGTACCATTCATAATAATAAGGTAACCATAAATGGAGGAACGATAGAAAGCTATGTGGCCGGAGGATTTGGTGATACAGACGTTTATAATAATCAGGTCGAAATTAATGGCGGAAATTTAGAGAGGACAGCTATTGTTGGCGGATATGGTGGGGAAATGGGAAACTCTTACAATAATAGTGTTATCATTACTGAAGGTATTTTGAATAATGTCGAGATATACGGCGGGCAAATAGTGGGCATGGTTTCTAGTAGCGTAGAAAACAATCAGATTATTATCAAAGGAGGAATAATAAGTGGAGAGGTTGTTGCTGGTGACGGAGGAATAAGAGGTGATGCAAAAAATAATAGTATTGAAGTTCAAAATAATGTTAATTTGGATAATGTGATTCTTAAAGGTGTTCCTTCTGAAGGTAAAGAAAATACAGGAAATAAGCTAATCATAAATGGATGGGAAGGTTCCGCTAAGCAGATTGCTAATTTTAACGAAGTTGAATTTGAAATTTTAAGTTGGAATAATGGAAAAACAATTCTTTCTTCTGATGACATCTCATTTTTATCAGAATCAAGTGGCGGTACGACGGTTAAAGTAAATAGTTTTGCCGGAGGACAGAACTTTAAAGCTGGAGAAGAAATGCATTTGATTTCTAGTAGTGATGAGATTACAGGTTTATTGAAAAATAGTGGAGAAGAGGTTGCTGGAGATGTTACTGCAACTGCAGGATTAGCACAGCAGTTGTCAATGAACTATTATATGACAGAAGATAATAAGAATGTAAATTTGAAAATTACGGAGGTAAAAGCTCAAGAGCAGACGAAAGTTATTACTAGCGGTAGTACTGGCGGCATGGCGTTATTAAATCAAGGAATGGATTTGGCAAGTAATCTCCATTGGGGGAATACATATGGTACGGAGGTATTTGCTGTTTCGTCGGGGAGCAAGAGCCGCTACGACACGAATAACGATTTGAAGATTTACGGCTGGACGGAAGTGCTCGGTGTCGGCAATAAGAGTAAGCATAGCAACGGCGATTTTGCTTGGGCTGTCTTCTACGAACATGGGAACGGTAGCTATGCCACGCAAACTGATGTGTTGGGAGGGGATGTGCGCGGCGACGGTGATCTTGAATATAACGGCGGCGGCCTCATGGGCCGGTACGACTGGAATAATGGAATCTACGCCGAAGCATCCTTCCATGCCGGAACGCTGTCTAATGAGCTGAAAAACGGCCTTATGGACAGCAATGAAAAATTGTATGATTACGATACAGACAGCAGCTATTGGGCGGCTCACGTCGGTATAGGCCGTATCTTCAGGCAAAATGACAAGGATACGTTTGATGTATATGCCAAGTATTTTTACAGCCACATTGGCGATGATTCGTTTAAGATTGGTGCGGATCAATTTGAAGTAGACGAAGTAACGAGCAGCCGTATCCGTGCTGGCGTGCGGTTCAACGACTACAAGACGGACAAGAGCACGTGGTACTACGGCGCAGCCTATGACTATGAGTTTGATGGCGAAAGCACCGGCAAGGCGCAGGGGCTTGATATCCGCTCCAGCTCACTGAAAGGTGGAACGGTTATTGGAGAAGCCGGTTACGTCTACAATCCGAATGAAAAATGGACGATAGACAGCACGCTGTTTGGCTTTGCAGGTCAGCGGGACGGTTTTGGCGGTCAGGTCAACGTAACATATCATTTCTAATTCTAAAATATTGCATGATTATTTTTTGATAAACATAACGAGTCGAGGGGGATGTCCTTCGGCTCGTTATGTTTTATAGCAGAGTATATTTATCAAGGAGGCGACACTCATGAACAACATCATTCGGCAGTGGATACGGCAGGCGCAGGCAGGCGACGGAGAGGCTGTGTTGGCTATTCTGCAGGTTTTCCGGCCCTTGCTGTACAAATATGCCCGGAAATACCGCTATTGCTACGATTCGCTGGACGAGGCCCTTTCGACGGCCATCTGGCCGTACTGGAATGTATTTATTCGTTTGATCTGGACGGAAAGGACGAAGGGCCGGCGGCGTTGCGGCGAGCCGTGCAGACGGCGTTTCGGCGGGAAAGCCGGCATTTCAAGGCCTATTGGCAGGCTGTCGAACGGATGCTGTTCCCGCAGGAGGAGAGGGCAGAGTTCGCCCTTTTCCGTCATTCGGTCTGCGCATTTGATACGGCTGTACAGCGTATAGAGCAGTGTCTGACCGAGGAGGAACGTCATTTCTTGTATTTGCGGTACGTAAAGGATTATACCTATGAGACGATCGGCGCGCTTCACGGCTTGTCGAAGCCGCAGGCCTGCAACATCGTCGGGCAGGCCGTAGATAAGCTCAAGGCCAAGGTGCGAGCCGACTGCCTGTGGCCGGCTGTGCAGCAGCCCGGCGGGCGAAGAAACAGGATTCATTAAAATAGATGTATATATAGCTGCCGGCAGAATAAGCAGAAGAGTCTCAGGTTATGTATTGACTTATGGGCCGAATTAGTGTAGGATTTTTAAATGACGAGTATGAAAGACAATCGCTAGTGCTTGCATTAGAGGAAAGTCCGAGCTCCGCAGGGCAAGATGCCGGATAACGTCCGGCGAAGGTGACTTTAGGGATAGTGCCACAGAAATGTGTACCGCCGCGCAAGCGGTAAGGGTGGAACGGTGCGGTAAGAGCGCACCAGCAGTAAGGTAACTTACTGGCTAGGTAAACCCCATCTGGAGCAAGACCGAATAGGGGAGGGATGAAGCGGCCCGCTGATCTTCCGGGTTGTGTCGCTTGAACATGCCAGCAATGGTATGTCTAGATAGATGATTGTCGCTGCCATCGGCAGAACAAAACTCGGCTTACTGATTACTCGTCTCATGGTCTATAGGAGGCTCTCTGTTGCGGCAGAGAGCCTTTTTTTGCTTTACAATTTTATGACGACATGATATTATTCAATTATATGGTCAAAAAATTATACTCCATGACACATACATTTTAATAAAGCGAGGGATTTGAGTTGGCTTTAATCGTAAAGAAGTTTGGCGGCAGTTCTGTTGCGACGCCGGACAAAATGCGCACTATTGTACAGCGTGTCTTGAAGGGCAAACAAGAGGGGGACAAAATCGTCATCGTCGTGTCGGCTATGGGGGATACGACAGACGAATTGGTTTCGTTGGCAAAACAGATAACGTCAAAAGCATATGGACGTGAAATGGATATGCTCCTTTCGACGGGCGAACAGGTATCGATTGCCTTGATGGCTATGGCGTTCCAGGAAGCCGGCCAGAAGGCGATTTCCTTTACGGGCGCCCAGGCAGGCATCAAGACGAGCGACGCCTTTAATAAGGGCCGTATTTTGGATTTAGAACCGAACCGCATTATGGAAGCGCTGGACGAAGGCAACGTCGTCGTCGTCGCAGGGTTCCAGGGCATTACGGGCCACGGCGATATTACGACCTTGGGCCGCGGCGGCTCGGATACGACGGCTGTCGCCATTGCCGGCGCGATCAACGCCGACGTGTGCGAAATTTATACGGACGTAGACGGCGTATATACGTCGGACCCCCGCGTCGTTTCCGATGCGAAGAAGATGAAGGAAATCACGTATGGCGAAATGCTGGAAATGGCTAAGCTCGGCGCCGGCGTCATGCAGCCCCGGGCCGTTGAAATGGGAAGCCGCTTCAGCGTTCCCATCCACGTACGCTCTACGTTTTCGGAAGATGAAGGCACTATGATTCAGGAGGTTTGCTCAATGGAAATTAAACAGTATTTGATTCGCGGCGTCGCTTCGGATAAAAATGTAGCTAAGATTACGGTATTAGGCATTCCCAATCAGCCGGGATACGCTTACAAGATTTTCTCGACGCTGGCCGACCATCATGTCGACGTCGATATGATCGTGCAGAGCGTCCGCGTCGCTAAGGAAGGCGTTACGGATATTACCTTTACGATTGCCCGCACGGAATTGCCGGCTGCGAAGGATATTCTGAACCACCTGCGCGAAGAAATGCCTGTCGAAGATATCCTCGTCGACGACAAGATGGCCAAGGTTTCCATCGTCGGCGCCGGCATGGCTGGTCATCCGGGCATTGCTGCCGGCATGTTCGGCGTATTGGGGGACAACCATATCAACATCGAAATCATTTCCACGTCTGAAATCAGCATTACCTGCCTGATTGGCGAAGAAAGCGTCGATACGGCCGTCAAGGCGATCCACGCCCATTTCTTTGACGAACACTGAGGTGGATAATGTCTGTATTGGATAGTTTTGTAGATGAAATGCTGCAGCCAGAGGTTCCGAAGCGGGTGCTCATCGACCGCATGATACGGGGGCTGATGATAGAAAAGCCGCCTCAATTTAAAGTGCCGGCGCCGAAGTATACCTTTGAGTCGAACCTGCACGGCCTGATTTACGATTATCAGAAGCAGCAGGTTACGTTGTCTTATAAGGTTGCAAGCTCCGTGTATGACGACATGGAAATGTCCTTCGCGACGTTCCGGGCGCTGCTGGAAGGCCTGGCCGTTTGTATCCGAACGCAGAAATGGTAAACATACTATGCCGCAGTTCCTGTTGGGGGGATTGCGGCATTTTTTTGGAGGTGTATGATGAGGTGCGGAATCGATATCGTGCAGATTAGCCGCATAGAGGACATGGCCTGCCGCCACGAACGATCCCTGGGAAAATTTTTTACGGAAGCCGAGCTGGCGTACTGCCGCCGGCGGCAGCAACAGCAGTATGCTTCGCTGGCCGGCATATTTGCGGCAAAGGAGGCTCTTTTTAAGGCCTTGGGCACAGGGTTCCGGCAGGGAAAATGGACGGACGTGGAAGTCAGCCATACGGAGCTGGGAGCGCCTGTATTTGTCCTGCACGGCTGGTATAAGGAAGCGGCTGCGGCGATAAGCCGGGAACTGCCGGCATTGTCCATTAGTCATGATGGAGCGTATGCCATTGCGCAGGTCGTCATGGAAGGATAGACATACGAGGAGGAATCACTATGCAGAAGTTAAATACGGCGGCGCAGATGCGTCAGATGGATTATACGGCCATGCACGGCAAGTACGGCATTCAGCCGGCTGTACTCATGGAAAATGCCGGCCATGCCGTTGCGGAACGGGCCGACGAATATATTCACGGCTGGGCCGGCAAGGACGTAGTCGTCGTCTGCGGGAAGGGCAATAACGGCGGCGACGGCTTCGTCATTGCCCGCCATATCGCAGCGGCCGGAGCCCGGGCTTACGTGTACATCCTGGGACAAGCCGAAGAATACAGCGATGAATCGCAGCAGCATTTAAGCACGCTGCAGGCTATGGAAGACGACGAATCGTGCCTGCTGACCTATTTCGGCGGCACGGAACGGGAGTGGCGCGTACTGCGGCAGCGGCTGCAGAGCTGCCAGGTCGTCGTCGACGCTATGCTGGGAACGGGATTTCACGGCAATCTCAGAGAGCCTGTTTCGTCCATCGTCGGCCTGATTAATGAAATCGCCGCGGCCGGCACGCTGACGGTTATTGCCGTCGACGTGCCGACTGGCGTCAATTCCGATACGGGAGCTGTCAGCGGCAGCGATGAAGAAGAGAACGGCCCCTTGTTTGCTGATATGACCGTTACCTTCGGCGCTCTGAAGCGGGGGCTGGTCTTGTATCCCGGCCGTACCTGCGCCGGCCATGTAGAGCTGGACGCTATCGGTATGCCGGCTCCGCTGCTGGTACAGCCTGAGGAGAAACCGGCATATTTGCTGCAGGAGTCGGATATTGCCGAAGTCCTCGTGCCGCGCAGCCCCGACAGCCATAAGGGAAGCCACGGTACAATCGGCATCGTGACGGGATGCAGCGACATGGCCGGAGCGGCCCTGATGGCGGCGCACGGCGCGGTGCGCAGCGGCGCCGGCAAGGTATTCCTGCGCGTGCCGGCGCAGACGGCGCCGTACTGCATCGGCCGGCAGCCGGAAATCATGGTTCGCGGCGTAGGCCAGGGCGAATACTTTACGGAGGCAGACGCGGTGTCTGTCCTGGATGAATGCGCCGCCTGGTCGGTCATCGCGATGGGTCCCGGTATGGGAAGACATGAGGAAACAAAGGCTTTTGTCAAGGCGATATTAGCTCATGGCGAATGCCCTGTCGTATTGGATGCCGACGCCTTGAATTTGCTGGCAGGAGAAAAAGACTTCGTCTCTTCCTTGGACCGGCAGGTCATTATGACGCCACACTTGGCTGAATTCAGCCGTCTCAGCGGCCTGTCGGTCGCCGAAATTCAGGAAGATCCCTTTGCGGCGGCCGTGCAGTTCGTCAAGGAATGGCGCGTCACGTTAGTCTTGAAAGGCGCGCCGACGCTTGTCGTATCGGCTAAGACCGGCAACGTATACGTCAATCCGACGGGCAACGCCGGCATGGCCTGCGGCGGCATGGGCGACATCCTGACGGGCATGATTGCCGCTATATCGGCCAGGGAAAGCCGCCCCGATATTTGCAGTGCCGCCTGTGCCGGCGTGTACCTCCACGGCGCTGCCGGCGACGCCTGCCGCCGTCAGATCGGCTCGTACGGCTTTACGCCGATGGAAGTGGCCGACGCCGTGCCCGGCGTGATCCGGCGCATGGAAGAAGAAATGGCAGTGCCGCTGCTGCAGGCGCCGATGATCTTGGATTAAGATGAAAGGGCGCGCGGCAGCGCTGCGGACGGCTCTTGCCGGTTGTTGTATTATCCTGTTGGCGGCGTGCCTTCTCTTTGCGGCAGGCTGCGGGCGGGGAGCGGGCGCAGAGGCGGAGCAGCTGCAAGTCCATTTCCTCGACGTCGGCCAGGCCGACGCGGCCTTGCTGCAGTACAAGGGACAGCATATGCTCGTCGATACGGGAGACGTAGACGGCAGGCCGGCTTTGATACAGAGGCTCAAGGAAAAGGGCGTTCATACGCTGGACGTC
The DNA here is from genome assembly GCF_012027795.1 of Megasphaera sp. SW808. Classification (NCBI taxonomy): domain Bacteria; kingdom Bacillati; phylum Bacillota; class Negativicutes; order Veillonellales; family Veillonellaceae; genus Megasphaera; species Megasphaera sp. SW808. Next base: position 8,646 of record NZ_SJOT01000003.1, on the reverse strand, counting down.
GTGCTGATAAGCCATCCGCACGGCGATCACCTGGGCGGCATGGCCGCCTTGTTCGATCAGTTTCACATAAAACAAATATACGATAACGGGCAAGAGTCCCGAACGGCTATGTATAAAAATTACGTAAAAAACATCGTGCGTAAGAAGATTTCCTATAAAGCCTTAAAGAGGGGAGATAGGGTTACCTTTGCCGACGACGTCGTGTGCCATGTCCTTTGGCCGTCGGCAGAAGGAGCGGCAGCGATGACTGCGGCGGAAAGCGGCCGGACTAATAACCAGTCCGTTGTCTGCAAGATAGCCTTCGGCAGCTTTTCCGTCTTATTTACGGGGGACGCGCAGCGGGAAGCAGAGGAACAGATTCTCCGTCATGCCCGGCGAAACGATTTGAAGGCGACAATACTCAAGGCCGGCCATCATGGCAGTAAGACCTCTTCCAGCCCGGCGTTTCTCGAGGCTGTGAGGCCGGAAGCCGCCGTCATTTCCTGCGGCGCCGGCAATTCCTATGGATTTCCCCATGCCGCCGTTCTGACAGCGCTCAAAAAGCAAAGGGCAGACGTATACCGGACGGACCGGGACGGCACGATATCCGTCGTCAGCGACGGCCAGGGATATACCATAACAAAGGAGCGATAATATGAAGACGCTTATCGGCAGCGTCGACCGCATTACCGGGACGACGGCCTATATCATACTGAACGACGATGAGCATGTCCTGCAGATTCCGGCGGAGCTGCTGCCGGACGGCGCAGCAGAGGGCATGGCCTATACGATCACCATCGAGCGCAACGGCGCGGAAGAACGGCGGCTGCGCGATGAAATCGCGGCGCTGCGGAAGGCCTTGAAGGATTAGCGAAAATACGAATAGGAATTTTGCCACAAAAAGATATTATCCGGCAGCGACATGTGATATAATAAACAGGTCAATTTTTTCAAAGGAGAGATATACGTGATGAAGAAACTTTTTATACTTCCGCTCCTGATGCTCCTGTGCCTGATTCCCATGCTGCCGGCGCAGGCTGCTTCTAAGGCGGAAATCACCAGCGTCCGCACGGCGACCCGCAACGACGCCAACGTTCCTTTTGTACGAACCGTATTGGAATTGGACAGCAAGGTCACGCCGCGCCTTTTTATCGATAAGGACGGGAAATATGTCACCGTGACGCTGCCGAACGCCAAGATTGCTAAAAACGTAGAAAAGAAGTACAATGCGGACCGCAACGTCGTGTCCCGCATCAGCTTGTCTCAGCGTTCGTCCGGTACAGATGTCAACATCAAGGTCCCCCGGGCCGTGACCAAGAGCGACGTCAACGTCTTTACCCTGCCGGGAACGGACAAGGCTAAAAAGGAATGCCGCGTCGTCATCGACGTCAACGACAAATCGGGCAAGGTCAAGCAGTGGATGCACTGGAACGACGCTAAGATCGGCATTGACAATACGTCCCTCAGCTCGACCTATTCCGTCAAGGTGCCGTCGTACAGCAGCAGCCGTTCGTACAAGCTGACCAAGGGCTTAAAGGATAAGGTCATCTGCATCGATCCGGGCCACGGCGGTACCGATGTCGGCGCAATCGGCAAGATTTCTCAGGAAAAGAATATTACCCTGGCGATTTCCAAGAAGATCGCCGATTTGCTGAACGATGCCGGCGCGAAGGTCATCATGACCCGCACGACCGACGTCGACGTATATGCTCCGTACGATGCCGCAGCAGAAGAGCTGCAGGCCCGCTGCAATATCGCCAATGCGGCAAAGGCCGACGCCTTCGTATCGGTTCACATCGACTCCTTCTCTTCGGCCGACGCCCGCGGCGTGACGGCGTATTACAACAGCAAGACGCCTCATGATTACAGCCTGGCCAAGTACATCCACAACCAGAACATGCAGGCGACGGAGTTCCCCGACAGAGGCACGCGGACGGCTAATTTCTACGTGCTGCTCCATACGAATATGCCGGCCGTCCTTTTGGAATTGGGCTTCATTTCCAACCCGACGGAAGAACGGGCCCTCAATTCGGAAAAACAGCAGCAGAATTTTGCCGAAAGCATCGTCAAAGGGCTGGCCGATTATTTCAACCATAACGGCAGATAAAGAGGTCTGGAAAAAATAGCTGTAAATCTTGAAAAATTCTATTGACAGTTTACCGGCTGTCATGTATACTGGAAAAGTCGTAGCATAAGTGGCTAGGATAAGCCGCATGGAGAGGCTCATAAGTCCCTGCAAAGGGCGCCGTATTCAGCGAGTATATGTATGAGGAGGTGTCACTCATGTACGCTATTATTAAAACGGGCGGAAAACAGTATCGCGTTCAGGAAGGCGACAGCATTTTTGTCGAAAAACTGGCTGCTGATGTTGATTCCGAAGTAGTATTCGACCAGGTTTTGGCAGTCGTAAACGACGGAGACGTTAAAGTAGGCGCTCCTGTAGTTGAAGGCGCTAAAGTTACTGCGAAAGTATTGGAACAGGGCAAACAGAAGAAAATCCGTATTTTCAAATACAAAGCTAAATCCAACTACCGTCGCCGTATGGGTCATCGTCAGCCTTACACAAAGGTTACGATTGAAAAAATCGAAGGCTAATGATTACGATTACATTGCAGCGTGATAAGGAGAAGCGCATTACGGGGTTCGATATATCCGGTCATGCCGGGTACGGTGAAGCCGGAAGCGATATCGTATGTGCAGCCGTATCGGCACTGGCACAGTCGGCATTATTGGGTCTGCTTGACTACGATGCTCAGCATGTGCAGTACGACGTAGGAGAAGGCTCTTTATCCGTTCATGTGATGAAAGACGGCGTCGCGCCGCAGGCCATCCTGCGCGCGATGGAATTAGGATTAACAGAAATAAGCAAGCAATACAGCGAGTATGTAATACTCCATTCATAGACGTCAGGAGGTGGACGGGATGTTCAATTTTAATTTGCAGCTGTTCGCTCACAAAAAAGGTACCGGCTCCACGCGTAACGGTCGTGACAGCGAATCCAAACGCCTTGGCGTAAAATGCCATGACGGCGTTCTCGTAAAAGCCGGCAACATTATCGTTCGTCAGCGCGGCACGCATTTCCATCCGGGCACTAACGTAGGTATCGGTAAAGACGATACGTTATTTGCTACGGCTGCCGGCAAAGTCGCTTTCGAACGCTCCGGCAAGTACAACCGTAAGGTAAGCGTATACCCGGTTGAAGCTGAAGCTTAAGTATGAGTATAAAAAATCCTGCAGCATGGCTGCGGGATTTTTTTGTATTCTGAATCTGTTATGACACGCAATAACTGAATTATTTAGGAGGAAACAGTATGCGCATATATGTAAACGGAGAAGAACGGAATTTGCATGTGTACGACAAAATTGCCGGCGTAGATTACGCCAAAAACGTCATCTGTGCCCAGGACCGTCTGGATACGGACGACTTCGGCGCATTTACGATGACTGAGGAAGAATTTGAATACTGGCGCAAGCTTCTCGTCACCTTGCAGGATTCGGAAGATATCCGCTTTGCCATTAAGGATCTGGTCGATGAAGAAGAATTAAGCGATTACGTTTATGAAGAAACGAAATACGTCACCCAGACGCAGCAAATTATTGAAGTAGAAAACCTGAGCCTTAAAGATCTCCAGAAGGCCCTGACAGAAAAGAATACAGACTGGCTGAAGGAAAACGGCTTCGTCAAGACCTTGGAAAAATAAATATTTTTACAGAGAATAGTACGTATTCCTGAATGGGTTAACTTGCAGTAGAATAGGTGTCAAGGAAAGGGACTGTCGCATGAAGAATCATTAGCCTCTTCGTGTGACAGTCCTATTTTTTTTAATGCATTGCAGCTCAAAAGCTCCGCAGCAGAATATATCTGCCAACGGAGCTTTTGAGCAGTGAATGCATCACTAATAAATTATTTCAATCCACAATTATGCTTCAGCATAATGGCTATCTTATTATAACAAATAAATTGAAATCTTTGAATTTTCCCGTATAGTATTGACTATTCTTTTTGCATATATTAAAATTTAATTAACTAATAAATTGAATAAAATATAAGCGGCTTTTGATGGCATTGACGTTAGGGCTTATTTATTATATACTACAAATGTAGTAATTATATCTTAGCGAGAGATATTAGGTTATTACAATAAGGTCCAACGTAGTTGGTACCGCAAAGCTCTAACGGTATGCCTTTTGGCATACCGTTATCTTTTTATATAGACTTATTTTAAAGACAGGGAGTGATAATATGAATTATGTACTAGGCTTAGATATTGGGATTGCATCTGTGGGGTGGGCTGTATTGGAATTAGATACACACGATGAGCCCATACGTATTGTTGATTTAAACTCCCGGATTTTTGAAAAAGCAGAAGTGCCGAAGACGGGGGAAGCCTTAGCTGCGCCGCGGCGGATGGCGCGCAGCGCTCGTCGGCTAACAAGACGGCGTCGGTTTCGGCTTCATCGCGTGAGGCGGTATTTGATTCGGAATGATATACTAGATGAACAGCAAGTCGCAGTGTTGTATGCTGATGCGGCAGGAAAAACAGATATTTACGAACTGCGGTATCAGGCGTTAAGCCAGCCTGTTTCCAATTCAGATTGGGCCAGACTGCTGATTTTCTTTGCTAAGCACCGTGGTTTCAAATCCAATCGGAAACATATCAGCGACAGCGGCGATGAAGGCCAGATGCTGAATGCTATTACGGAAAATCAAGAACTCCTGAAAAATTATCGCACAGTTGGTGAAATGCTGTATAAAAACGAAAAATTTAAAGCCTGTAAACGAAATAAAGGCGGCTCTTATACGTTTACTGTCAGCAGGGCTATGCTGACTGATGAAATTCATACTCTGTTTGACGTACAGCGGAATCTGGGGCAAGCATATGCATCGGAAAAATTAAAAGAAGAATATATGGAACTGTTTTCGGCGCAGCGCAATTTTGATGAAGGTCCCGGTATGAACAGCCCATATAGCGGAAACCAAATTGAAAAAATGATCGGCTGTTGCACCTTTGAAGACGGTGAAAAACGAGCGCCTAAAGCCAGCTATGCCTTTATGGCTTTTAATATATGGCAGAAAATTAATCATCTTCGCGTAACCTGTGAAGGGACATATCGTTTTTTGTCACAGGCGGAAAAAGAAACGTTGGCCGCATTCGCTTGGAAAAAAGAAAATATCACTTTTAAAGATATTCGCAATAAGCTTGGACTGGATGATACAGTTCGCTTTTTAGATGTAAATTATAATTTAGATAAATATAAAACGGCAGAAGAAGCAGAAAAGAAGGCAAAATTTAGCTGGGTCAAAGAATATCATGCGATTCGCAAAGCTTTGGATAAGGTGAAGAAAAATCGTATTTCAGAATTAAGCCATGAGCAGATAGATGCCATTGCTTATGCGTTTACAGTCTACAAAAATGATGAAGCCATTAAAAACTATTTACTGGAACATGCTATTGAGCTGGCCGACGCCGAAGCTTTATTAGAAAATATATCGGGATTCAGTAAATTCGGCCACTTGTCTGTCAAGGCCTGCTACAAGCTGCTGAAACCCTTGAAGCAGGGCCATGTATATACAAAAGCCTGTGAAATCGCTGGATACGATCCGCAGAAAAGCAGTCAGGGAAATATCAGTGATATCCCGAATCCAGTAGTAAAACGGGCGTTGAGTCAGGCTTTGAAAGTTATTAAGGCGATTATCCGGCAATATGGATGCCCCCCTGTGGAAATTCATATTGAATTAGCCCGCGAGCTGGCTAAAAGCGCAAAAGAGCGGACCGAATTAGAAAAGGCTATGAAGGACAATCAATCCCGCAATGAAAAAATCAAAGCTAAGCTCCATGAGTTAGACGTCATGCAGCCGACGGGGTTGGATATTGTCAAGTATAAGTTATACGAACAGCAACAGGGCGACTGCGCTTATTCTCAGAAAAAGTTCGATGTGAACCGTCTTCTTCATGATCCCACCTATGCAGAAGTAGATCACATTATTCCGTATAGCCGTTCTTTTAATGATACATACCGCAACAAGGTATTAGTGTTGACGAAAGAAAACCGGGACAAGGGCAATCGGACGCCTATGGAGTATTTTCAAGATAAGCCGGAACGGAAAGAAGCGTTTGTCAGATGGGTAAAGCGTACGATTTCTGATGGGAAAAAGCGAAATAATTTACTGCGCGTCAATTATTCTGCTGACGCTGAAAAAGAATGGAAAGATAGACATCTGCAGGATACGCAGTATATCAGCCGGTACTTGTATAATTATTTGAGACAGCATGTCCCATTAAAAGAAGGATATACAGACAGAAAACGACGCATTATTCCCGTAAACGGTGCTGTGACAGCATATGTCCGCAAACGGCTAGGTATTTCTAAAATTCGCGAAAACGGAGACCTGCATCATGCCGTTGATGCCGTTATTATTGCCTGCGTCACTCAAGGCGTAGTCAATAAGATTTCCCGCTACAGCAAAATAAAAGAGCTGCGGCAGTTCATGACGGCAGACGGTACGATTGTTGACAAAGAAACAGGAGAAGTACTGCAGACTGCCAATCCGCGCAAAACCGATCCCTTCCCTGAACCATGGCCGAAATTCCGTCAGGAATTGGAAGCTCGGGTCAGCGACAATCCGGAAGAAGCGATTGCAGCGCTGGAACTGCCGACATATGAAGGCATTGTCACTATTTCCGCGCTTTTTGTCTCACGTATGCCTAACCGCAAGGTTCATGGGCCGGCTCATATGGAAACGATACGCAGCGCTAAAATGCAGCAGGATGGGTATACGATGGTCAAGACAGATTTGACCAATTTGAAATTGAAAGATGGTGAAATTGAAGGGTACTATAATCCTAGCAGCGACAAAATACTATATGATGCATTGAAACGACGACTAGAGCAATTTGGCGGCGATGGTAACAAAGCTTTTAAAGATCCTTTTTACAAACCGAAATCTGACGGGACGCCTGGACCAGAAGTCAAAAAAGTAAAAATTATGACTAAATCGAGCTTGAACGTAACGGTGAACCAAGGCAAAGGTATAGCGGATAATGGAAGTATGATCCGCATTGACGTGTTTGGCGTAGAAGAAAGAGGGAAAAATGCATATTATTTTGTACCTATATATGTGGCAGATACAGTAAGAGAAACGCTGCCGAATAAAGCTGTAGTTCCCAATAAATCATACAATGATTGGAAATTTATGAGAGATGAAGATTTCTTGTTTTCGCTGTATCCCAATGATTTAATTTATGTAGAATCCCCCACCCCAGTATCTTTTCATACTGTAAAAGGGTGTACTTTGCCTCCGAAAATAGAGAGGAAGAAAATGTTTCTTTATTATAGGAAAGCAAATATTTCCACGGCCAGTATTACTGTGTTGAATCACGATAATACCTATGTAAAAGAAAGTATGGGCATCAAAACGATTGCCAAATTACAGAAATGTACAGTAGATGTTTTAGGCAATATACACTATGTGCAGAAAGAAAAAAGATTAGGATTTAAATAAAGGCGTGATGCAGAATGTATCAACATATCGTCATAGAAAGTGGTGTAAAGGTATATCAGAAAAACAGCCAGCTTTTTATAGAAGCTGAACAGGTTCATCATATTCCCATAGAAGATATCGCTACGCTGCTGTTAGATAATCGCCGTATTGCAATTACAGGGTATTGTTTGGAAACGATAGTAAAAAACGGCGCTGTCGTCATATTGTGCAACGAGAAACACTTGCCCAGCGTCGTTATGTTGCCTTTTGCGGCTAATTCCCGGCGATTGAAGATGATAAATCTGCAGATAGGGCAGACAAGGCCGCGGAAAAAGCAGCTTTGGAAGCAGATTATACAACAAAAGATTTATAATCAGGGACGGTGTCTGGAACTGTGCGGAAAAGAAAATGTAGTCAAAAAGTTTATAGATAAGGTTAAATCCGGCGACAGCACGAACACTGAGGGAACTGCGGCGGCAGTGTATTTTAAAGCCTTATATGGAGACGAATTTATTCGCCATAGCGGTGATGTATTAAACAGTATCCTGGATTACGGCTATGCGGTGCTTCGCGGTTCCATTGCCCGGTATCTGGCCTTATACGGATTCGAACCTAGCTTGGGAATATTTCATCATAGCGAGTTAAATTCATTTAATTTAGCTGATGACTTAATTGAACCGTTTCGGCCTATTGTCGACATATATGCGTATCGGCATGTTGGAACGGAAGAAAAGGAGATGAGTGCTGCAGTACGTCGAGAGCTAGTCCAATTATTAAGTTGTAATGTCTTCTCCGGAAATGAAGTTCATGCCGTTCATTACGCCATAGAACGGACGGTGCAAAGCCTGATCCGTACCTATACAGAAAAAGAAAAATGCTTGCTGCTGCCGGAACTGCTGCCTTTGCAGATTCATGCGTATGAGTAGGTTTATGCGTTTAATCGTCATGTTTGATTTGCCTGTTCGAACAAAGGCAGAACGACGGGCAGCGACGCAGTTTCGGCAATTTCTTTTAAAAGACGGATATTATATGATGCAATTTTCCGTCTATGTGCGCCTGTGCAACGGTATAGAAGCAGCTAATAAACATCGGATGAGAATATTACATGCATTGCCTAAAGAAGGATCTATTCGGACCTTGTTGATTACGGAAAGACAATTTGAATCAATGGAAATTTTATGTGG
>NZ_SJOT01000029.1:0-35174 GCF_012027795.1 Megasphaera sp. SW808 | reverse complement strand
TGCAGAACCAGATCACGAATGAAAAGCAGCAGCGCGTAGACAAAGACAATGACCTGCAGAGCCAGATCACGAATGAAAAGCAGCAGCGCGTAGAAGCGGATAAAGTATTACATGGCAAAATTGGGGATTTAAATTATGGCTCTAATAACTATGTAACTGATGGTGAAAATACAACTGTTTCTATTGGCAAACTGGATAAAGCTGTGGGTGATTTGAATACCCGTGTTGATTCGTTAGACAGCCGTGTCGACCAAATGGACGGCCGCATCGACAAGGTTGGCGCTAGCGCGGCAGCATTAGCAGCACTTCATCCCCTTGATTTTGATCCGGACGATAAATGGAATTTCTCTGCTGGTTACGGTAATTATGGCGGCGAAAACGCTATGGCTGTCGGTGCATTCTATCGTCCCAATGAAGATACAATGTTCAGTGTAGGCACGGCTTTTGGCACGGGTGAAAATATGGTCAACGCCGGTATCAGCTTTAAGATTGGACAGGGCGGTAATATTTCTACGTCTCGCGTCGCGATGGCTAAGGAAATCAAATCCCTCCAAGGTACGGTAGCCCAGCTTACGGCGTTAGTTAACAGCCTCGTCGGTACGCAGCAGCAAGTGCAGAATGAATTTGCTAAGGAATTCCCCGATGTGCCGGAAAACCACTGGGCTTATGAAACAGTTAACAAGATGGCCCAGCAGGGAATTATCGAAGGGTATCCTGATGGAACCTTCGGCGGCGACCGCACCATGACTCGTTACGAATTGGCAACGCTCGTATACCGGGCTCTGCAGAAAGGCGTAGCGATGAATGAAGATGTACAGCGCCTGCTCAAGGAATTCAAGCCGGAACTCGATTTAATCCGCGTAGACACGATAGCCAAAGACAAAGACGGCAATCCGACGATCGAACGGGTACGGGTCAATAAAGTATAACAGGGCCTTTTGATGAAACAGCAGCGTACCTGCGTCGTATGCGGCGCTCCTTTTACGGCGGACCGCGTCACGCAGAAATATTGCAGCCCTTCGTGCCGGCGGTATGCCCATCGCCGCGGGCTAAATGTTCATCAAACGGCAAAGCGGGGAAGGCACGTCGTGATCCGCGCATTTCGCTGTTTGAAATGCGGTATGCTCGTCGAAGTCATCGACCCGAAGGATAAGCGAATAAAATTTTGCTCGGCTCACTGCGAACGGCTGTATTGGAAGCATTCCCGAAGTTCGCATCGCATTACCCCCGGTGCAGTACAGCGGACCTTTACGTGCCGGTATTGCGGCACGACTGTCACCGTAACGAAGGCGAAGGACAAACGGACGGCCTTTTGCAGCGAAGCTTGCAGGATGCGGTGGTTCTCGCTCCATCGAAAACGATAATTGCATAATAGAAAATCCCTTAGACGGCGGACATGTTTTCCGGGTCTGAGGGATTTTTGATTTGGTACGTTTAACACTTGGGAAACTGCGTCTAATGCAGGATTTGTAAAATCTGCTGTAACGCAGTGACTTCCAGCTGGCCGGGAGCGGACGCTTTTTTGGCTGAGCCGAAGGTCAGGGCCGAGCCGAAAAGTTCGCCGCTGATACGGCTGATGACGCCTAATTTGCCCATGGACATGGTGATAATCGGTTCGTCCGGGTACTGGGCTTTGACTGCTTCCGTAGCCGATAAGAGGGTGAGCACGTCTTTGGCCGAATTCGGCATGCAAGCCAATTTGGCTACGTCGGCGCCCAATTGCTTCATGCCGATGAGACGGCCCGTGATTTCGTCGAAAGACGGCGTTTTTTCGAAGTCGTGGTTGCTCATGACGACGGTGACGCCGTGTTCCTTGGCGACGGCCAGGGTCTGGCAGATGCTGTCCCGATTGCGGAAGTATTCTACATCGACGGCGTCGACTTTGCCGCTGGCGACGGCGTACTGGATTAATTCAAAATAATAGGCTTCCGGGACGGCCGTTTCGCCGCCTTCTTCCTTCGTGCGGAAGGTAAACAAGAAGGCGCTGTTCGGGAGCTCCCTGCGGACGGCTGCCAGAGCTTCGCCGACGGCGGGAAGGGACGTGACGTCTGCTAAGAAGTCGATGCGGAGTTCGACGACGTCGTACGGTTTATCTTGCAGGTAACGGCATTCCTGTATCAATTCTTCGACAGTGCGTCCGACGATGGGGACGCAGATTTTGGGCATGCCGTTGTCGAGGGCTGCGTTGCCAATAGTGATCATTATATCCTCCTTCGCGTATATCGCGTGAATGGGTTTGATGTTATTGTAGCGCATTGGCGGCGTATGGGCAATGAAAAAAGCATCTCTCGGCGGAAACTGCCGGGAGATGCTTTGGGAAACAGAAATGGCAAGCTCTGTATGTGTGGAGAGTACGATTACCGCAGGATAGAGCCGGAAATAATCATCTGCTGTACCTGGTTCGTGCCTTCGTAGATCTGGGTGATCTTGGCGTCGCGCATGTACCGTTCTACCGGGTATTCGCGGGTGAAGCCGTAGCCGCCGAAGACCTGTACAGCGTCCGTCGTGACCTGCATAGCGATGTCGGAAGCGTATTTCTTAGCGATAGCCGCATCCATGGAGTAGGACTTCACGTCGGGCTGGCCCATCTTCCAGGCAGCTTTGTATACGGCAAGGCGAGCCGTTTCAATCTTGAGCTTCATGTCAGCAAGCATGAAGGCGATAGCCTGCTTCGTAGCGATGGGCTTGCCGAACTGAACGCGTTCTTTTGCGTATTTAACAGCTTCGTTGTACGCGCCTTCTGCAATGCCCAGAGCCTGTGCGCCGACGCCTACGCGGCCGCCGTCAAGGGTCATCATAGCGATCTTGAAGCCTTCGCCTTCCTTGCCGAGGAGGTTGGCTGCCGGAACTTTGACGTTCTGGAACACGAGCTCACGCTGTACGGAAGCGCGGATACCCATTTTCACTTCTTCTTTGCCGTAGGTGAAGCCTTCCATGCCTTTTTCGACGATGAACGCGCTCATGCCCTTCGCGCCCTTGGATTTATCCGTAGCTGCGAATACGATGGTTACGTCGGCTTCGCCGCCGTTGGTGTTGAAGACCTTGGAGCCGTTGAGGACGTAGTAGTCGCCTTCTTTAACGGCCGTTGTGGAGCCATTGAGGGCGTCCGTGCCGGCGTTGGGTTCGGTCAAGCCGAAAGCGCCGAGCTTCGTACCTTCTGCCAGGGGTTTCAAATATTTTTCTTTCTGTTCCGCCGTGCCGAACTTCCAGATAGGCCAGGAGCAGAGCATGGTGTGAACTTCGAAGCTCAAAGCGATGGAGGGGTCGACTTTAGCGACTTCTTCGCAGGCAACGGCCAGGCTGAGGAAGTCGGCGCCAACGCCGCCGTTTTCTTCTTCCCAAGGAATGCCGAGCAGGCCGAGGGTGCCCATTTCATCGAGGATAGCGCGGTCGAAGACTTCTTTTTCGTCGCGTTCCTTGACCGTCGGGGCCAATTTCTTTTCAGCGAAATCTTTCGCGAGGTTTGCAATGTCTTTCTGCATTTCTGTGAGCTTAAAATCCATGAGTAGTAATTCCTCCTAAATATAAAATAAGTAAATATATGTAAACGCCAAGGCCGGCTCCTTAAAGGCGCGTAAGCCTTGGCGTTATACAACGATGTGAAAGAATTAGAGCATTTCAGAGAAGGCTTGAATACGGGTACGCATCTGTTCCAAGGACGGAGATTCCAAATCGACGTCGAGAACAGTATAGCGAAGTCCTGCTTCTTCAAATTCGACTTTGTAGATAGGATAATCGAATTCTTCGGGGTCGCAGAAGCGCATCAAGCAGACGACAACAGCGTCGGCGTCGTATTTTTTCGCCATGTCGATAAGCATTTGTCCGCGCGGTTTGTCCGGGTTCATAGCCAAGGGGCAGCCGTCAAAGTCCTGCCACCATTTAGCAAGCTGTTCCAATGGATCGATGCCGGAGGGAACGTCGTTGCGGTATTGGCGCGATTCCTGAGCCAAATCGTCGGCGACGACGGCCATGTTGAATTCGCTGAAGATGTCTAGGAATTCGTCCGGTTCAGCCATGATGCCCGACAGAATAATCTTCTTGCCCTTCCAGGGCTGTACCGGTTCGGCCTTTACGGCGTCGATAAGCTGACGGACTAAGGCTGTGTGTTCGGCTTTATCCATGAACCAGCGGGCTTTGATGACGTCATGGCGTTTTACCGGCGTAAAGATTTGCGGATACTGGGCGGCGACTTCGCAGAATTCGCGCATGACGCGGCGGTTTTCGTTGTAGACTTTGATTGCTTCCTGGAGAGCCATGTCGCTGATGGTTACGCCCAGGATGCGTTCCAATTCGCTGCGGACGTGTTCGTATTCGCCTTTGAGGAAATCGACGGCGGCGTCGATTTTACGGTTCTGCGGATGCGTAAATACGATGACCGGCGCTTTGCCGTGCCATTTCTGGCTCATGCAGCGGAGCGTGTCGCAGGGAACGGAGAAGATAACCGCATCGAGACAGTCGTACGTTCCGTTGAGCTGCAATTCCATGTCGGCCTGCATGAGGGAGCAGGCGAAAGGCGGCAAATACGTGCGGGCTGCGGAAATCTGCGGTTTCTGTGCCCCGAAGAGTCCGACAGGGAGATAGCCTGCGGCGTATACGATTTCTTCCGGCGCATAGTAGGGCATAATGCCGACGAGGCCTTTGCCGGTGTTCTTTTTATATTCTAATACCGTTTTTTTCGGATGGTTTGCTACGTCTTGAAATTTGCTGATCAGTTCATCAATATGGCTCATTAGTGATTGCCTCCTTCGTTGGCTTTCTTTTCGTTCATCATTTCGCATAATGCTTCTACGCGTGTGTCAAACTGCGCTTCCGAGAAGTTGCGGGGGTCCGTCTGGTCGCCGTCGAAAATGACGTAGGGGACGCCGAGGTTCTTCTGGATGCGTTTGCCGCCTTCGTCGTTTAAGAGGCTCATGTTCTTGCAGGAGCGGTTCTGGTGCATGATGAGGCCGTCGCACTGGCCGTCGCGGACGACTTTTTCCAATACTTCGCCGCGCCGTTCGAGGCAGCAGTTAATGTAGGTGCGGGTATAGGCTTCGGCCATGGATTCGAGGTTGCCCGGTTCATACGAAACGTCCCACATGCCGGGATATGCCGAGCCGGTCATCAACGCGCCCTGATTCTTCAAGGCTTTGAACGTATGACCCAACGCGATCCATACGGCGATGCCTTCCCAGGTGACGCGGGTCTTTTCGTTTTCGCCGAAGGCATATTTTTTGGCGGCTAATTTAGCGTCTAATTCTTTGATGAGCTTGTTGAAGGTGATTTCGGAGTAATTCAACGAACGAGCTGCTACGGCTAGGCCCATGTAGTTGAACAGGTCGAATCCGTTTAACGGAGACGGTTTATACGTCAAATACGTGGCAATTTTGTTCCAGGCTGCGATAGAACGCTGTGTCTGTTTCTGTACTTCGAAGAATTTGTCATAGTCGAAGGGACGGCCGCATAATTCTTCGAGCTGTTTGATGGCGTGCTTGAATTCGCCGACGATATACTGTTTGGCATGTTTGGTAACGGGATATTCGTGGTTAAACGGAACGTCGATGGTAATTAAGGGAATGTTCAGTTCCTTTGCCATGTTTTCGTACCATTTGAGCAAGGTGTTGCAGATGTTGTTGCAGGTCAGGATGACATCCGGCAAGGGGATCGGCGAAGCGGGGGAGTTTTTCAGGGCTTCCGGCGTTTCGCCTGTCATAGCCTGCTGTTTCAGCAATTCCATGTAGCCCATGTTGACGCGGCAGTACGAACAGATATCCTGGTTGTAGCCTTTGTTTTCAGCGACTTCAAGCATAGCCGGTGCGCCGTGACGGGCGCCGATGCCGGCGGCGTGCGTTTCGGGATAGACGATGGCGATGTCCATGGCCGTGCAGAATTCAGGCGGCGCTACGGAAGCGGACCAGCAGACGAGGCGGCCTTCTTTTTTGGCGATGCGGGCGTCTTCGTCGACCTTGGGCAGGAAGTAGCCCAGCGCGTCTTTAGCGCTCATGCTTTCGATATCGATTGTTTTTACTTCACTCATGAGTATCTCTCCTTTGTTATTTGTTGACTTTATCATAGGCAATCAATGCGGCACCCAGCGCTCCGACTACCTGGGGGTGCAGGGCTACATTGACGGGAATGCCTAATTCTTTGGATATGGCGTCTACGACGCCGGCGTCGCGAGAACCGCCGCCGGTCATGGTAAGGTCCGGGCCGACGCCGACGCGGCGGACCAAGGCGCTGGCCTTGCTGGCAATAGAGCGATGGACGCCGGCGACGATGTCCTCCTTCGGGACATTTTTAGACAGCAGGGAAATGACTTCCGATTCGGCGAAGACCGTGCAGGTACTGCTAACCGGGGCCGGATGCTTCGATTTAAAGTACCAGTCGCCCATGTCGGACATAGGAATTTCCAATACCTTGGACATGACGTCGAGGAAGCGGCCCGTGCCGGCGGCGCATTTATCGTTCATGGCGAACTGCATGACCAGGCCTTGGGAATTTAACTTGATGGCTTTAACATCCTGTCCGCCAATGTCCAGAATCGTCGTCGTGCCGGGACATTCGAAGAGGGCTCCCTTGGCGTGGCAGGTGATTTCGCTGACTTCGCCTTTGGCGCAGTCGACGTTGAAGCGTCCATAGCCCGTTGCGATGATATGGGTCATGTCGTCCAGCCCAAGGCCCGTGCCGGAGAAGACGTCTTCCAGAACGCGTTCCGGCCCTGTCGACCCCGTGCCGATTTCCACGACGGCGTGGGATATGATGTGTTTTCCATTTTCTAAAATGACGGCTTTGGACGACGACGAGCCGACGTCGATTCCAAGAGTATACATGGGTTTCATCCTTTCTGGCTTACGTTGTTATTTTTCAAAGGGATTAGGATTGTTGCGGTTGATCGGGGCGATGGTCTGAACGTATTCGACGAGGATACCCTGATTGGTGCTGGGACGGCGGAAGTTGACGATGATGTCGTCAGTACCTAATACGGCTTTCTTTTCCAGCATGCAGCCGGGGCATTCTTTTTCCATATGCTGACGGACGGCTTCTACGTCGTCGACTTCAAAGGCGATATGAGCGATGCCGCCTTTACCGTTATTGAATTTCGTCAGGACGCCTTCGCGGGGGATAATCATTTCCAGCGGCGTGCTGAATTCGCCCTTCTTCGTAAAGACGAGGTCGGCATGGTAGGCGTCGACGAAGCCGGCGTAATCGACTTCAAGGCCGTTTGCCTTGATAAAGGCTTCGGCTTTTTCCATCGTCGGGAGGACGATGCCCACGTGGTGAAGGCGCATGGGATGCCATGATGTATTGAGCTTGCCGGCTTCTCCCAAGGATTCAAATGGGTTGACGTCGCGGCCCGTAATAGGAGCCGTCGTCTGAACGTATTCGACGAGAATCCCCTGATTGGTGCTGGGGCGGCGGAAGTTGACGATAATATCGTCGGTGCCTAATACGGCTTTCTTTTCCAGCATGCAGCCGGGACATTCAGCTTCCATTTCCTGACGGACGGCTTCTACGTCGTCGACTTCAAAGGCGATATGAGCGATGCCGCCTTTGCCGTTATTGAACTTCGTCAGGACACCTTCGCGAGGGATGATCATTTCCAAAGGGCTGCTGAAAGGGCCCTTTTTGGTGAAAATCAAGTCGGCGTGATAGGCGTCGACGAAGCCGGCATAGTCGATTTCCAAGCCGTTGGCTTCGATGAAGTCGTGCGCTTTCTGCAGTGTCGGCAATACGATGCCGACGTGGTGTAATCTCATGGGTTTCATACGTATTATCTCCTTACTATCTTTAAATAATTAATTCTTTAATCCCATCGGACCCTCCTGGAAAATTCGGGCATCCATGATCTTGTAATCTTCGATAATGGGTTTAAAGTCCATGTGGGCGAGGATGTCTTTTTCTACGTCAATGCCGGGAGCGACTTCGATAAGTTTTAACCCTTTTTCGGTCAATTCAAAGACGCATCGTTCTGTAATGTAAAAGACATGCTGACCGCGGCGGGCGGCGTATGCTCCATTGAACGTAATCTGATCTACGGCATCGACAAACTTCTTTGATTTACCTTCTTGTACAATGTGTACCTTGCCATCTTCTACGGCGATTTTTAAGCCGCCGGCCGTAAAGGTACCGCAGAAGAATACGTTTGGCGTCTGCTGGGAAATATCGGGAAAACCGCCGCAGCCGGCGATGTTCGTTCCAAACTTACTGACGTTGATGTTGCCTGTTTTATCGCATTGCGCCAAGCCTAAAAAGGCCATATCCAAACCGCCGCCGTCGTAGAAATCAAATTGGTAGGTGTGATCGATGATGGCTTCGGCGTTTCGCGTTGAGCCGAATTGCGCGCCGCCCTGGGGCACGCCGCCGATGGCTCCGTTTTCCACCGTTAAGGTAATCGTATCGGAGATGCCTTCTTCATCTGCGATGGAAGCGACATATTCCGGTGCGCCTACGCCGAGATTGACGATGGCGTTTTCCTTCAGGAACAAGGCGCCGCGGCGACCGATAATTTTCTTGGCGCTCATAGGAAGCGCTTCGCTGGCTTCGCCTAAGGGGGCGCGACGTTCACCGCACAGCGTCGGATCGTATGCGCAGCCGAAAGCCTGTTCATGGTCGGCTTCGTCGGCGACTACGACGTAATCGACGTAAATCCCGGGGATTTTTACGAGGCGCGGGTCCAAGTTGCCGTGTTCGACAATTTGTTTAACCTGAACGACGACGATACCGCCGCAGTTATGAACTGCCTGGGCTACGGACGTATTTTCCAACGGAGCTACTTCTTCTTCCATCGTAATATTGCCGCATTCGTCGGCATATGTACCGCGCAGGAAGGCGACGTTGATTGGGAATGTCGGGTAGAAAAGCTGTTCCTGTCCTTCGATTTCCAACAGTTTTACAATGTCTTCCTTTGTAACGTCATTGAGCTTGCCGCCGCCTTGACGAGGATCGAGGAAGGTACCGAGACCAATATCGGTAAACACACCGATTTTATGACCAGCCAAGGCTCGGAACCAATGAACTAACGTGCCTTGAGAGCAGTTATACGCTTCGATTTTGTTTTCTACGGCCAACTTGCCGATTGCCGGTACCGTTTGGTAGTGGCCGATAATAATACGCTTCAGCAACCCTTCGTGAGCGAGATGTTCACCGCCGCGGCCATCGCGTTTTCCCTGCGATGCGGCGTACATATACGTCAGATTTTTAGGAGAGCCTGTTTCTAAAAATCGTTTTTCCAAGGCTTTGGTCAAAGCCTCGGGATGAGCGCAGCTGACGAAGCCGATAGACGTTATGGTATCGTTATCTTTGACCAATTCGGCTGCTTGAGATGATGTGATAACTTTCACTTTTTTCATAACATAAAATTCCCCTTCCCCTTTTTGTCTTAAATCGCATAAAATACAGAATTATTGCTATATCAAAATTCCTATAGAGAACTATTTATTAGAGAATATAATTCTTTATAAGAATTATAAAAAACAAAGTTAGAAAACAATTGATAAAAAAATCACATGTTTAATTACTTGAGAGAATTATACTATGGAAAAATCAATAACGTCAAGGAATAGATAAGGAGAAGTATGGAATCTTTAGTCAATAACGATATGCAATGAAGGGAAGGAAAAGACGAATATAGCGGCGAATAAAGAAATAACGCTGCTTTTTGCCTGTATGAAAGATGGGATAAGGCGTTCGTAACGTTGTTCTGTAGTACGTGAATCTTTTCTATATATTATATTAATTTTGTACAAATATGCTGCGCTGCTGGTGGATATATGTGGTGCGGCAGTATGAGAACGCCCAGTATGCTAGCATTATATTTCTTTCTTTTTTTGAATGGTCAGAATGAAAAAAGTATATCGATTTGCTTGCGACAGGCTGTGTTTATAATATTT
Organism: Megasphaera sp. SW808; assembly: GCF_012027795.1. NCBI lineage: Bacteria > Bacillati > Bacillota > Negativicutes > Veillonellales > Veillonellaceae > Megasphaera > Megasphaera sp. SW808. Next base: position 25,305 of record NZ_SJOT01000029.1, on the reverse strand, counting down.
AAGAAGATAAATAGGCGGCTTGGGCTTTTGAGCCTATATTTTTTCTGATAAATAGGCGGATATTTTGGAATAGAATCGTGTCGTGCCAAAAGCAAAGAAAAATTTAATTTATAATTCCATGGAATTCCAGAAAAGGCAACAAAATGAATTGAAAGCGTGCTGATAATGATATAATTTCATTTTAAACGCTATTTGTTGTATGACATAATAAAAAATATAGTATGGAATCGGGGCGTGAAATCCTTTTTTCTAATAAATCGTAAAAGTTTTTGTATGTGACCAGAAGATAAGGATTCGGGACAAACCTGTCGGAGAGGAGACACACATATGAATATAGACCATTTTATCTATTTCATCGAAACCGTAAAAAAAACAAAGCTTTACAAAAGCAGCCGAATCGTTGTTTATCAGCCAGTCGACGATCAGCAAGGCCATTCGTTCGCTGGAAAGGGCCTATGATACGGAATTAATTGACCGGACGGCGAAGAAGTTTAAATTGACCTCTGCCGGCGAAATCTTTTATCATGGCGCCGTAAAGATCGTGTCGAATTATAAATCGGAAACGGAAGTGTTGTCGGCGCTGCTGAAATCGGCGCGAGGAACCCTGACCTTAGGCGTCCCGCCCGTTACGATTACGGTCGTATATTCTATTCTGCATCAATATCAATCCATGTATCCGGCCATTAACCTTCAGATATCCGAAGTAGGGGCGCAGACGGCTTATTCCATGGTTAAAGCCGGCGCCGTAGATATGGGTATCCTGATTCAGCCCTTTGTCGATGACGACTTCGTACAGATTCCCTTCCTACAGTCCGAAGCCGTATGCGTCGTGCCGCCGGGACACCGCCTGGCCGAATACGATTCGGTTTCCTTCAAGCAGCTGGCGCAGGAGGATTTCTACATGCTGAATAATACGTTCATGCTTCATGACAGCATTATCAACAACTGCCATAAAGCCGGCTTTTCTCCGAACATCGTCATGGAGAGCGGGCAATGGGATTTGCTTATCGAAGCCATAAACTGCGGCAACGGGATTACCATTCTGCCCAAGCCGGTCATCGATAAGATCTGCGATGGAAAGGTCGTGCAGATTCACTTGACGGACCCGGAATTTCCCTGGATTCCGACGCTGGCCTATCGCAAGGAAAAATTCATTTCCACGCCGATGCAGCTGTTTTTAGACATGATTCAAACGTTTATAAAAAAATAAACTTGTCAATGAGTTTTTGTCCGATTGCATTATTTGCATTCATTGGACAAAAACTCATTATTTTATTGCCATAAAAAGGCAAATATGCAAAACATCAAACGTTTAACCTAGAAAGATGAATGAAAATATGAATTATTGAATGATTTTCATATAAAAAATGAAGACACGTCGTTTTACTTTGCCTCATAGAAAGTGCTATCATGAAAGCATAGAATGCATTCGTTAAATGTAAAGCGTACATTTGTCATGACTTAACTTGTTACTGTTTTCACTTTTTAAAACTTTATATTGGTAAAGGAGATGAGAGACATATGGATTTTAACATTCTCGTTATTCTGCTGAGCTTGATTGGCTTGATGACCTTTGCATACCGTGGCTTCTCCGTTATCATGATGGCTCCAATCATGGCTATCTTGGCGGCTACCTTGACTGGCCTTGACGTTATGCCTTCGTACACCGAATTGTTCATGGGCAAGGCTGTAACGTACATCAAATCGTACTTCCCGGTATTCATGTTAGGTGCTATTTTTGGTAAAGTCATGGAAGAAACTGGATTGGCCCGCGGTTTGGCCAGCGCCATCATCAATGGCTTGGGCAAAGAACCGGCTAAAGCCGTTCTCTCCATCGTATTGGCAGGTTCGATCCTGACCTATGGCGGCGTTCTCTTGTTCGTCGTTGTATTCGCAGTATATCCCTTTGCTGCGGCTCTCTTTAAAGAAGCAAATTATCCGAAACGTTTAATCCCGGTCTGCATTGCCCTCGGCGCCTTTACGGCTACGATGGACGCCTTGCCGGGCACTCCGCAGATTCAGAACGTTATTCCGACGACATATTTCGGCACGAACCTCTATGCCGGTCCTCTTGCTGGCTTCATCGGTTCGGCTATCATTTACGGCTTAGGTATTTTCTACGTAACCCATCGTTTGAAAGCTGCGATTGCCAAGGGCGAAGGCTACGGCAACCACACGACAAACGAACCGGTTATCGATCCGAACGCAAGATTGTTCCCTTGGTATGTTGCCTGCCTGCCGCTGGTAACGGTATTGGTCGTCAACTTCGCAGTTACGGAATTTGTTACATGGAACCCGGCTATTTTGGAACCCTTCCACTCCATGAAGGGCGTTCCCCTCGTAGCTGCTAAGGTTCAGAACGTAGCTAGTATCTGGTCCCTTATCATCGCTCTCGTAAGCGGTATTTTGGTAGCCTTGGTTGTCGGCTGGCGCGAAATCAAAACGGTCGACGGCATGTCCAAGATCCTCAACGCCGGTGCTATCGGCTCCCTGCTCGCTATTATGAACACGGCATCCGAAGTTGGCTATGGTAACGTTATCTCCCAGCTTCCGGGCTTCGCTGAAGTTGCTAACTTCCTCATCAGCATCCATATCGGCGGCACGCCGCTCGTATCTGAAGCTGTCAGCGTAACGGTACTGGCCGGTATTACAGGCTCCGCTTCTGGCGGTTTGGCTATCGCCTTGGAACTGATGGCTCAGGATTGGCTCGCTTGGGGTCAGTCTATCGGTATGGGTCCGGAAATCCTCCACCGCGTCGCCTCCATGGCTTCCGGCGGTTTGGATACCTTGCCCCATAACGGCGCGGTTATCACACTGCTCGCAGTTTGCGGCCTGACCCATAAAGAATCGTATAAAGATATCTTTGCGATTACGGTATTGAAGACCTTCACTGTATTCGTCATCATCTTTATCTACTCTGTAACAGGGCTCCACTAAACGATTTATATATAGACGTTTGTTGAAGTATAGAATGGGAGGAGATGCTCATCATGGCAAAATTTGTAACGGCTGCTGAAGCGGTTCAGCAGATTAAAGATGGTTCCATGTTAGCAACGAGCGGTTTTGTCGGTGGCTTGCTTGCAGAAGCCGTATTGAAGGAAATCCAGGCTTCGTTTAAAGCCAACGGCACGCCGAAGGATTTGTCTATCGTATATGCGGCTGGTCAGGGCGACAGCGGCGAACGCGGCCTGAACCACCTCGGCGAAGAAGGTTTGATGAAACGCATTATCGGCGGTCATTTCAACTTGTCCCCGCGTCTCGGCGAATTGATCAACAACAATAAGGTAGAAGCATACAACCTGCCGCAGGGTACGATTTCCCAGTGGTTCCGCGACATCGCGGGCCGCCGTCCCGGCACGATTACCAAAGTAGGTCTCCGTACCTTCGTCGATCCCCGTGTAGAAGGCGGCAAAATCAACGATGTAACGAAGGAAGATATCGTTGAAGTTATTGAATTGGGCGGCGAAGAATGGCTCTGGTATCATCCGCACAAAATTGATGTAGCTATCATCCGCGGCACGACAGCCGACGAAGACGGCAACGTTACGATGGACGGCGAAATCGGCACGGGCGAAGCCTTGGCTATCGCTGAAGCGGCTAAAGCCTGCGGCGGCATCGTTATCGTTCAGGTAAAAGATGTAGCAGCCAAGAATACGCTGGACCCGAGAGACGTTAAGATCCCCGGCGTAATCGTCGACTATGTCGTAAAAGCTGACGAAGCTGACCATATGATGACTTGGGATTATGCGTACAACCCGGCATTCAACGGCGATGTAAAAGTTCCTCTGGATTCGGTAGCTCCGCTGAAACTGAACAACCGCAAGATCATTGCCCGCCGCTGCGCTATGGAACTGATTCCCGACGCAGTCGTAAACCTCGGTATCGGCATGCCTGAAGGCGTTTCCATCGTTGCCGCTGAAGAAGGCATCGACAGCATGGTACTGACGACAGAAGCAGGCACTATCGGCGGCGTACCGGCCGGCGGCCTGAGCTTCGGCGCAGCCACGAACGCCTCGGTTATCCTCGACCAGCCGTACCAGTTTGACTTCTATGACGGCGGCGGCGTAGACCTGGCAATCCTCGGCTTGGCTGAATCGGATGTCAACGGCAATATCAACGTAAGTAAGTTCAATGGCCGTGTAGCAGGCTGCGGCGGCTTCATCAACATCACGCAGAACTCCAAGAAGGTAATCTTCTGCGGCACCTTCACAGCCGGCGGCCTGAAGGAAGAAGTCAAAGACGGCAAACTGGTCATCACGAGCGAAGGCCGGAATAAGAAGTTCCTGAATCAGGTAGAACAGGTAACGTTCAGCGGCGCCTATGCAAATGCCGTAGGACAGCCCGTACTGTACGTCACGGAACGCGCCGTATTCAAGCTGACTCCGGAAGGCTTGGAACTGATCGAAGTGGCACCGGGCATCGACATCGAAAAAGACGTATTGGCATACATGGACTTCAAGCCCATCGTCAAAGACGTCAAGCTGATGGACGCTCGTATCTTTGAAGACAAACCCATGGGTTTGGAACTGTAATAGTATATCCGTAAGGTAAGCAAGGAGGAGATGCAGAAATGGCAAAAGACGTAAAATATGAAGATATTAAGATCGGTGATAAAGCATCTGTATCGAAGACGATTTCCGAATTCGACGTATATGCCTTTGCCGGCGTAACGACGGACTTCAACCCCGTTCACATCAACAAAGAATTCGCTAAGGATTCCATGTTCAAACAGCGCATTGCCCATGGTATGTTGTCGGCAGGCCTGATTTCGGCCGTACTGGGCACGGAGCTGCCGGGCGTGAACACGATTTACATGAATCAGTCCCTCAGCTTCCTGGCACCGGTATTCTACGGTGATACGCTGACCGCGACGGTAGAATGCAAGGAAAAAGACGATGCAAAACACCGCATTATCTTCAAGACGACCGTAACCAATCAGGACGGCAAGGTCGTAACGGACGGCGAAGCCCGCGTCATGAAAAAATAAGTCAAACGCTCGCTCGTATCCGATGTATCCGGACTTAGAAGCCTAAGCCGATGATTCACTGCTTACATGATTCACCGACAACATGTCCGGTTAAGTAAACGAAACCAACCTTTTAAGTGCTTACAAGCTCTTGCCAACTTGTCTAACCCACATGACAGGTTGGCAAGAGTCTTTTTTTTTTACAAAATTACTAATGAAGCAGTGAAACACTGTATAAAAAATGGCAATGAGAAGAAGAGGATAGTGCTATATGTGCCGTATATATTGATTTAAATATATGGATATGCGATATAATAGAGGAAGAATGTTCATTTTTGAACAAAAAGAATCATTCCCTTCCTTTTTTCAGCTAGATTAAAAACGCATAATACTTTCTTCGTTTTTTATTGCAGAGAAACAAAAAAGTTTTTTTCTTTTAGAACTGCTGCGAGGACTTGAATTAAAGTACAGCATACATGCGTCTATCAGTATTTCATAATAAGGAACAATAGTGTCTGGAATAGACTTTTTATACTTTTTTTCATTCAAGGAATGCAAAGGAAGTCAAAGAATATGGGATAAAATAGCTCTTGAGACGTAAAGCGTTTTACAAGCGAAGAATGAAATTATTTCATATATTAAATGAAGACAGACCATTTTACTTTGCTGAAATGGAAATGCTATGATGAATGTGTAGAATGCATTTTTAGATTTCAATATCCTGAATATTAAGAATGCATTAGCCATGGCTGTTTTATTTTTTAGTCCTTTTAAGTTCTAATTGTCACAAAGTTATAAGGAGTTGAGAGTACACATGGATTTTAACATTCTCGTCATCTTACTCAGCTTGATCGGCCTGATAACGTTCGCATACCGCGGCTTCTCCGTTATCATGATGGCCCCGATCATGGCTATCCTGGCGGCTACGCTGACTGGTTTAGACCTCATGCCTTCATACACCGAATTATTCATGGGTAAAGCCGTAACGTACATCAAATCGTACTTCCCGGTATTCATGTTAGGTGCTATTTTTGGTAAGGTCATGGAAGAAACGGGTCTTGCCCGTGGTTTGGCCAGCGCTATCATCAATGGCTTGGGCAAAGAACCTACAAAAGCCGTTATTTCTATCGTATTGGCAGGTTCGATCCTGACCTACGGCGGCGTTCTCATGTTCGTCGTTGTATTCGCAGTATATCCGTTCGCAGCAGCCCTCTTTAAAGAAGCTAACTATCCGAAACACCTGATTCCGGCCTGCATCGCTTTAGGTGCATTTACGGCTACGATGGACTGCTTGCCCGGTACTCCGCAGATTCAGAACATTATCCCGACGACATATTTCGGCACGAACCTTTATGCCGGCCCGCTTGCTGGTATCATCGGCGCCGTCATCATTTATGGCGTTGGCGGTTTCTTTATTATCCATCGTTTGAAATCCTGCATCGCTAAAGGCGAAGGCTATGGCAATCATACGCTGAACGAACCTGTACTGGACCCGAACGCAAAATTGTTCTCCTGGCAGGTTGCTTGCCTCCCCTTGCTGACTGTATTGGTCGTTAATTTTGCTGTTACTGAATTCGTTGCTTGGAATCCCGATATCCTCGTTCCCTTCCAGCATATGAAGGGCGTTCCCCTCGTAGCTGCTAAGGTACAGAACGTAGTTAGTATCTGGGCTTTGATTATCGCCCTTGTCTGCGGCATCATCGTCGCTTTGATTGCCGGCTGGCGCGAAATCAAGACGGTTGACAGCATGTCCAAGATCCTCAATGCCGGTGCTATCGGTTCCCTGCTCGCTATTATGAACACGGCATCCGAAGTTGGTTATGGTAACGTTATCTCCCAGCTCCCGGGCTTTGCTGAAGTAGCAGGCTTCCTCATGAGCATTCATATCGGCGGCACGCCGCTCGTATCCGAAGCTGTCAGCGTAACGGTGCTTGCTGGTATTACAGGTTCTGCTTCCGGCGGTATGGCTATCGCTTTGGAATTAATGTCCCAGGATTGGCTCGCTTGGGCACAGTCCATCGGCATGGGTCCGGAAATCCTCCACCGTGTTGCTTCCATGGCTTCCGGCGGTTTGGATACCTTGCCCCACAACGGCGCTATCATCACGCTGCTCGCAGTTTGCGGCTTGACGCATAAAGAATCGTATAAAGATATCTTCGTAATTACGGTACTGAAGACCTTCACCGTATTCGTCATCATCTTTATCTATTCTGTAACAGGGCTTCACTAAGATACATCAACATATACAAAAATTTTGTAAAGTTTAAGATGTAAAGCAAAAGGAGATGCTCATCATGGCAAAATTTGTAACGGCTGCTGAAGCAGTACAACAGATTAAAGACGGCGCAACCATCGCAACGAGCGGTTTCGTCGGCGGTTTGATTCCGGAAGCAGTATTGAAAGAAATGGAAGCTTCCTTTAGAGCTAACAACACGCCTAAAGACATGACAGTTATTTATGCTGCAGGCCAGGGCGACAGCGGCGAACGCGGCCTGAACCACCTCGGCGACGAAGGCATGCTGAAACGTATTATCGGCGGTCACTTCAACCTGACACCGCGTTTGGGCGAATTGATAAATAACAATAAAGTAGAAGCCTACAACCTGCCGCAGGGCACGTTGTCCCAGTGGTTCCGCGACATCGCGGGCCGCCGTCCCGGCACGATTACCAAAGTCGGCCTCCGTACCTTCGTTGATCCTCGTCTGGAAGGCGGCAAAATCAACGATGTAACGAAGGAAGATATCGTTGAAGTTATTGAATTGGGCGGCGAAGAATGGCTCTGGTATCATCCGCACAAAATTGATGTAGCTATCATCCGCGGCACGACAGCCGACGAAGACGGCAACGTTACGATGGACGGCGAAATCGGCACGGGCGAAGCCTTGGCTATCGCTGAAGCGGCTAAAGCCTGCGGCGGCATCGTTATCGTTCAGGTAAAAGATGTAGCAGCCAAGAATACGCTGGACCCGAGAGACGTTAAGATCCCCGGCGTAATCGTCGACTATGTCGTAAAAGCTGACGAAGCTGACCATATGATGACTTGGGATTATGCGTACAACCCGGCATTCAACGGCGATGTAAAAGTTCCTCTGGATTCGGTAGCTCCGCTGAAACTGAACAACCGCAAGATCATTGCCCGCCGCTGCGCTATGGAACTGATTCCCGACGCAGTTGTAAACCTCGGTATCGGCATGCCTGAAGGCGTATCGGTAGTCGCTGCTGAAGAAGGCATCGACAGCATGGTACTGACGACAGAAGCAGGCACCATCGGCGGCGTACCGGCCGGCGGCCTGAGCTTCGGCGCAGCCACGAACGCCTCGGTTATCCTCGACCAGCCGTACCAGTTTGACTTCTATGACGGCGGCGGCGTAGACCTGGCAATCCTCGGCTTGGCTGAATCGGACGTCAACGGCAATATCAACGTAAGTAAGTTCAATGGCCGCGTAGCAGGCTGCGGCGGCTTCATCAACATCACGCAGAACTCCAAGAAGGTAATCTTCTGCGGCACCTTCACAGCCGGCGGCCTGAAGGAAGAAGTCAAAGACGGCAAACTGGTCATCACGAGCGAAGGCCGGAACAAGAAGTTCCTGAAACAGGTAGAACAGGTTACGTTCAGCGGCGCTTATGCAAATGCCGTAGGCCAGCCCGTACTGTACGTCACGGAACGCGCCGTATTCAAGCTGACTCCGGAAGGCTTGGAACTGATCGAAGTCGCACCGGGCATCGACATCGAAAAAGACGTATTGGCATACATGGACTTCAAGCCCATCGTCAAAGACGTCAAGCTGATGGACGCTCGTATCTTTGAAGACAAACCCATGGGTTTGGAACTGTAATATGCAGTTATATACTTCACAAAGAGAGGAGATGAAAAAATGGCACGTGATGTAAAATATGAAGATATTAAGATCGGTGATAAAGCATCCGTATCGAAGACGATTTCCGAATTCGACGTATATGCCTTTGCCGGCGTAACGACGGACTTCAACCCCGTCCACATCAACAAAGAATTCGCTAAGAATTCCATGTTCAAACAGCGCATTGCCCACGGCATGATTTCTGCAGGTTTGATTTCGGCCGTACTGGGCACGGAGCTGCCGGGCGTGAACACGATTTACATGAATCAGTCCCTCAGCTTCCTGGCACCGGTATTCTACGGTGACACGCTGACGGCGACGGTAGAATGCAAGGAAAAAGACGATGCAAAACACCGCATTATCTTCAAGACGACTGTCACCAACCAGGACGGCAAAGTCGTCACCGACGGCGAAGCCCGCGTCATGAAAAAATAAGACGAGCTGCTGTCAAAGGTAGTACCCGGACATAGAATCCAAAGCCGATGATTCACCGCTTACATGTTTCACCGACGGGATGTCCGGTCTGTAGTAAACGAAAACAACCTTTTAAGTGCTTACAAGCTCTTGCCAACTTGTTATGGCTATGGCCGGCAGGTTGGCAAGAGTCTTTTTATACGAAAAAGGCCCTCGTGCTCTATGGATAGATTTCATAGAGCACGGGGGCCTTTGGTATTATGCTTATGTCGCCGTATGCTGCAGGCGCTGCAATATCGTGTGGTAGCAATGGGCTGAGAAGGGAACGGGAATATGCAGCTCGTCAGCCGTTTTTACCAAGTATCCGCTGAAGGTTTCCAGCTCGCTTTGACGGCTCTGCATGATGTCGCGGGCCAGGGAGCTGGAGACGTCTTTGTTCTTTTGGCGCATGACGCGGTCGTAAATCTCCTCGGGAAGGGTTGGCGAGAGGGCGATGCCCAATGCCTTGCCGACGGCATAGGCCTCATCCAGGAGGGTGCGGAACTCTTCTTTGCCCTTGGGCTGGGAGAAGACGTAGCCGATGGTCCCTTCGTAATAGGACGTAATGACATTGTAGGCGCAGTTCGTAATGTATTTGTTCCAGATTTCCGCCGTAATATCGTCGGAGAGGCGGCACGTCAGGCCTTCGCAGTTGAGCACGTCGTAGGCGCGCTGCGCCGCCTCCTTGTCGTCGGAGCCGATAAAGATGCGGGCGAAGGTTCCCGATTGGCGTATGGAAAAATCTGCTTCATAGGCCGACGTAATGTAGATCGTCGTGTCGACGATGGGACATTTCGGCAGGAGCTTTTTGGCAACGGCGCCGTGGTCGACGCCGTTCAATATCAAGACGACGACGGTGTGCCGGCCAATGCAGGGACGAATCGCCGTGAGCGCATCGGCGAGGGAATAATTCTTTACGCAGACGAATATCATGTCTTGTATGCCCGCTGCCGACGGGTCGTCGGTCACGGCGGGAAAGGCCGTGTGTTCGCCGAAGACGTCGCTGTGGAGGACGAGGCCCTTTTCCAGCAGCGCTTCTTTGCGCGGTCCCCGGGCGATCAGCGTGACGTCGGAGTAGGCGGCGCATAAGACAGATGCGACGTAGCCGCCGACGCCGCCGATACCTGTTACCATCAGTTTCATGCCCTTACCTCCCGTTTCAGCAGCTCTTGATAGAATCGCTTGGATACGGGAGCCGGCACGCCCAGATGATCGGCCAGGCGGACGAGATGGCCGCTGAAGGTTTCAAGCTCCGTCGGCTTGTGAGCCATGGCGTCGCGGGCCATAGAGCTCGTCGCGTCGGCATTGCGGTAATGCATCATGTCTTCGAAAATCTCCGCCGTCAGTCCGGCTGGGAGCTGTACGCCATCGGCTATGGCTACGGCATAGGCTTCGTCGAGAAGGGCCCGAAACTCTGCTAGCCGTTCCGGATGCTCCAGCAGTCCTCGTGTCGTACAGGTGTAATAGGCCGTAATCGTGTTGTAGGCGCAGTTTATGATGTATTTTTTCCATACTTCGCTTTTCATATCCTGGGGAATCGTACATTCCATGGCCTGTTCGTGATGCAGCAAGCGGCAGACCAGGGCTGCGGCGTCGCGGTCGGGGCTGTCTGCGCGCATGCGGACGTAGGGGCTGGCGTGGCAGATGGCGTATTCGCCGTCGTAGGATGATGTGATGTAAATAAGCGAATTTACGACTCGGCCCGCAGGAAGGGCGGCCCGGGTCCGGTCGGCATGGTCGATGCCGTTCATAACAGGGACGACTACGGTGTGCTCGTCGACGCATGGGCGAAGGGCGGCCAGGGCTTTGTCCAGGGAAAAGGTTTTTACGCAGACAAAAATTACATCCTGAATGCCAACGTCGGCCGGGCAGTCTGTCACGGCGGGATGATAGGTTTGTTCTCCTAAGACGGCGCTGTGGACGACCAATCCCCGCTGTTCCAGGGCCTTCTTCCGTTCGCCCCGGGCGATCAGCGTGACGCTGCCGGGATAATAGTGGCAGAGAACGGCGGCAATGTAGCCGCCGACGCCGCCAATGCCTGATACCATTAATTTCATAACGTATTCACCTTCTTAATCAGCGTGTATTGTAGTAATAAAACGACGGAATGCCTAGAGCCGGGACGTTTCCGTCTCGATAACTGCCTGTATTTCCTGCAGGAACCCTTCTATCTGCGGCGTCATGACCTTGTTGGCGTGGAGCACTGTCTGGACGTACGAGCTGTCGCAAAAGTCGGTAATCGGCAGGATGACGACATCGCCCTGCTTAGCCGCCTGGGCGACGGTGTATTGGGGCAGGACCGATAAAAAGTTGCCCTTGCTGACGAGGCGCGTTGCCGTGTTGGCGCTTTGCAGCGTCAAGAATGGGCGAAGGGTAATATTCTGGGCGGACATGGCGCTCTGAAAGGTGACGATGTAGGGAGCTGTCAATTCCATCAAGATGAACTCCTCGTCTTTTAAATCGCTCAGGGTCAGAGAGTTCTGCCGGCACAGGTGATTGCCGGGATTGGCGATGACGACGATGTCTTCCTTTCGGGAATACCATGTGTGCCACTGCGTTTTCGGCAGGGGCTCGGCAATGAGGCAGGCGAAGTCAAGAACGCCGATCTGCATCCGATTTTTCAGGGTCGCCGTATCGTCGACGACTAACTCGACTTTGACGTTGGGAAAGTGCTGATGATAACGGAGAAGGGATGATTCGAACAGGATTTCGTACAGCGATTCTACCATGCCGATGCGCAGGGTGCCGCCGAGGGATTCCTTGGATTTCAGGAAATTTTCCATCAGTAGGGCCGTCGCGACGATTTTCTGGGCGTAGGGAATCAGCTCCTCGCCATGCTGAGTCAGCGTGACCTGGCGGCCGATGCGGTTGAATAAGGGCGCGCCGACCTCCCGTTCCAGCTGCTGAATCTGCGCGCTGACGTTGGACTGGGAATAGCCGAGGATTTTCGCCGCCTGCGTGAAGTTTTTTATAGAAACGACTTGAAGAAAGGTATTTAAGTTTCGTATTTCCATAATTTATAATCTCTCCTTCATATGACTAGTATGCAAGATTTTCTTTTCTCCGTCAATGATTTTTATAAAATATTGAAAAGTGGCTTACATCAGGCTTGACAATCAAAAATATTGATTAAAGCGATTAATTTCATTTGTTATACAGATATAGAATTGTGCGTTATAATAAAGCCATTGAAGACTATTTTTTATTAGTTGGAGGGATTTTCATGGCAAAAAAAATAATGACCATGGACGGCAATACCGCTGCCGCTTATGTGTCCTACGTGTTTACTGATGTTGCCGCTATTTATCCTATTACGCCTTCTTCCACGATGGCGGAAAAAATGGACGAATGGGCGACTAAGGGCGTTAAGGACATGTTCGGACAAGTTGTCCGCGTTCAGGAAATGCAGGCTGAAGGCGGCGCTGCCGGCGCTGTTCACGGCTCTTTGCAGGCAGGCGCTTTGACGACGACCTACACGGCTTCTCAGGGCTTGCTCCTTATGATTCCGAATATGTACAAAATCGCCGGCGAATTGCTCCCGGGCGTATTCCACGTTGCAGCTCGTGCTCTCGGCACGAACACCTTGTGCATTTTCGGCGACCAGCGCGACGTCATGGCTTGCCGTCAGACCGGCTTTGCTATGCTGGCTGAAGGCAGCGTTCAGGAAGTTATGGACTTGTCGGCTGTCGCTCACTTATCGGCAATTAAAGGCCGCGTTCCGTTCCTCAACTTCTTCGACGGCTTCCGCACGTCTCATGAAATTCAAAAAATCGAAGCCTTCGACTACGACGATTTGGCAAAATTAGTCGACATGGACGCTGTTAAAGAATTCCGCGACCGCGCTACCAACCCGGATCATCCGACGACGAAGGGCACGCTGCAGAACTCGGATATCTACTTCCAGCAGCAGGAAGTACAGAACAAGTACTACGAAGCGCTGCCGGATATCGTTGAAGACTACATGGAAAAAATTTCCGCTCTCACGGGCCGGGAATACCATCCCTTCAGATACTACGGCGCTCCCGACGCAGACCGCATGATTGTCGCTATGGGTTCCTTGACGGACGCTATCGAAGAAACGGTAGACTTCCTCAACAAACGCGGTGAAAAAGTCGGACTCCTGGCAGTTCACCTCTATCGCCCGTTCTCGGAAAAATACTTCTTCAAATATATTCCGGAAACGGTTACGAAGATCGCTGTTCTTGACCGCACGAAAGAACCGGGCTCCGTTGCTGAACCGCTGTACCTCGACGTCAAGGGCGTATATGCCGGCAAGGAAAAACAGCCTCTTATCGTAGGCGGCCGCGCTGGCCTCGGCGGAAAAGACACGACTCCGACCCACATTCTTTCCGTATTCGAAAACTTGAAGCTCGACCAGCCGAAAGATCAGTTCACTATCGGCATCGTCGACGACGTTACCTACACGTCCCTGCCCCTCGGCGAAGACATCGACACGACGCCGGAAGGCACGACGGCCTGCAAGTTCTGGGGCCTTGGCTCCGACGGCACGGTCGGCGCCAACAAGAGCGCTGTTAAGATTATCGGTGACCACACGGATATGCACGCTCAGGCTTACTTTGCCTATGACTCCAAGAAATCCGGCGGTATTACCGTATCTCACCTCCGCTTCGGCAAAAACCCGATCAAATCGACGTACCTCATCAACAAAGCTGCTTTCGTTTCCTGTTCGCAGCAGTCGTACGTACATAAATACAACGTATTGTCCGGCCTGAAGAAAGGCGGCAGCTTCCTCCTGAACACCCTCTGGACTCCGGAAGAACTGGACGCGAACCTGCCGGCTTCGATGAAACGCTACATCGCGCAGAACGATATTCAGTTCTACACGATCGACGCTGTAAACATCGCTCAGAAAATCGGCTTAGGCGGCCGCTTCAACATGATCATGCAGGCTGCGTTCTTCAAGATCGCCGACATCATTCCTATTGACGATGCTGTTAAATACCTGAAAGACGCTGTCGTTTCCTCGTACGGCAAAAAAGGCCAGAAAGTCGTCGACATGAACAACGCCGCTATCGACAATGGCGTGACAGGCATCGTAAAAATCGACGTTCCGGCCAGCTGGGCTGACGCTGCCGATGAAGCTGCTCCTGTCAAAGACGTTCCCGAATTCGTTACGAAGATTTTGGAACCGGTCAACGCACAGGAAGGCGACTCCTTGCCGGTCAGCACGTTCATCGGCCTGGAAGACGGCGCATTCCCGCAGGGCACGGCTGCTTATGAAAAACGCGGCGTTGCTATCAACGTACCGGAATGGGATGCAGAAAAATGTATCCAGTGCAACCAGTGTTCCTTCGTCTGCCCGCACGCAGCTATTCGTCCGGTTCTCTTGACGGATGAAGAAGTCGCCGCTGCTCCGGCCGGCCTCAAGACGAAACCGGCTGTCGGCGTTCCCGGCATGCACTTCACCATGGCTGTCAGCGTCCTCGACTGCTTAGGCTGCGGCAGCTGCGCTCAGGTTTGCCCGGCTAAGGAAAAAGCCCTGGAAATGAAACCCTTCGGTTCTCAGGAAGAAAAAGCTCCCCTCTGGGATTATGCCGTCAATCTCCCTGCTAAGAAGAACCCCATGAATAAATTCACCGTTAAAGGCAGCCAGTTCGAACAGCCGCTGCTCGAATTCTCCGGCGCCTGCGCAGGCTGCGGCGAAACGCCGTATGCAAAACTCATTACGCAGCTCTTCGGCGACCGCATGATGGTTGCTAACGCTACGGGCTGCTCCTCCGTATGGTCCGGCAGCGTACCGTCCATGCCGTACACGACGAACGAAGCAGGCCACGGCCCGGGCTGGGCGAACTCCTTGTTCGAAGACAACGCCGAATTCGGCTTGGGCATGTTCTTGGCTACGCAGCAGGTTCGCGAAAAAATGGCTATGGATATTCAGGAAGCTATCGACAACCCGAATACACCGGCCGACGCGAAAGCCGTATTCCAGGAATGGCTCGACAATAAGGACGTAAGCGAAGGCACGCGCGAACGGGCTGACAAAGTTGTCGCCGTCGTAGAAGCAGCTAAGGACGTATGCCCGATCTGCAAACGCATCTATGAACGCCGCGACAATTTGGTAAAACGCAGCCAGTGGATCTTAGGCGGCGACGGCTGGGCTTATGACATCGGCTTCGGCGGCTTGGACCACGTATTGGCTCAGGGCGAAAACGTCAACGTTTTCGTATTCGATACGGAAGTTTACTCCAACACGGGCGGTCAGTCCTCCAAAGCTACGCCGACCTCGGCTATCGCTAAGTTCGCAGCCGGCGGCAAGAAGACGAGAAAGAAAGACTTGGGCCGCATCGCTATGACCTATGGCTATGTATACGTCGCTCAGGTTGCCTTGGGCGCCGACAAGAACCAGTGCCTGAAAGCGATTCAGGAAGCTGAAGCTTATGACGGCCCGAGCTTGATCATCGGCTATGCACCGTGCATCAACCACGGCATCAAAGCCGGTATGGCCAACAGCCAGATCGAAGCTAAGAAAGCCGTTGAAGCTGGCTACTGGCACCTGTATCGCTACAACCCGGCTCTGAAAGCTGAAGGCAAGAATCCGTTCATCCTCGATTCTAAAGAACCGGTCAGCGACATTAAAGACTTCCTCATGGGCGAAGTCCGCTATGCATCGCTGAAGACCGTATTCCCTGAAAAGGCTGACGAATTCTTCGAAAAGACGGCTGAAGACATGAAAGACCGTCTCGAAGCATACAAGACCTTGGCTGGAAAATAAGCCGATACGTTAGTGTATAACTCTATTTGCTCATAGAATCACATACAGCAAAACACGCCTTATCCTTCGGGATAGGGCGTGTTTTGTTTGTCGCTGCAGGACATGATAAAGGGGCTTGCTGCACGTTTAACGTGCGGCAAGCCCCTTGTATCTCTGGAAAAATATGTCTTTACTGCTTCGGCAATGCAGCCAGGCGATGGGTATTGACGAACATGTCTTTGATATTTTTAAATTGAATCGTGTCGATGCTGATTTCCTTTGCTTCTCCCTGGGGAGAGTAGACCTGCTGCAATTCCGCTTTTAAATCGTACGTGTTGTCGCGTTTATTGCCGTGAAGCGTCGCCGTATATTCGTTGATCTGACGGATGACCTGATTTTGCTGGAAGGCCATGGCGTCCAAGGTGCTGTTGTACTTTTCTACGTACAGCGTGCAGGAAATATTTTCGATGCTGTTGGGGAAGTCTCGAGTCTGCATGCTCTTTATAGAATCCATATCGACGTATACGACGCCGTCGGGCTGGGTGCTTACGACGCGGTACCGGTCGGGATTATTCAGCAATGTCGTCGAGTCCATTGCGCCGACGGCGGCGCAGCCCATCAGGAGCGTTCCGGCCATCGCGACGGCAGTTAAGATTTTTTTCATAGCGTATCACTATCCTTTCTAAAATCCTTGTGAATGCATTATAACATAAAGTCTGCCTTAGGAATAGAGATGCGGCGAAACTGTAACAAAACAGTGACATGACGAAGGCCGCTCCTGGGATTTTATTATATTTTCAGCTCCAATCTCTTTACAAAGGGCTCGTGTATTTGATATACTTAATAAGTACCATAACATGCGGGTGTAATTCAGTGGTAGAATACGAGCTTCCCAAGCTTGGTACGAGGGTTCGATCCCCTTCATCCGCTCCATACAGATAGAAACTGGCCTCATGGGTGTTTTCCATGAGGCCATATTTTATAAAAAAGAGCTTTTTGGCACCTTATTTTGAAGATATTTAATTTATATGAACTTTTTTAACAATACATAAAGTTTACATAAAACGGATTTTTATTCTAAGATTATGCAATATGAGATACTTGATGCTGACACCGGATACATAGGGGACGTCCGAATTGCTTTTGAGAATAACTACTGACTTTATCGCTGATTGTTGCTCCGCAATCGGCACATTTCAGTGGTTGTTTCTTTCTTACTGATTGCATCGGGGCAGAAGACTGTGCAGTAGCTTTTGGCTTTTGTTTTGTCGTCGAAAGGGCGGTCTGTATATCGGCTTCTGGATCATCACCTGTACTAATCGCTAAACTTAACATATAGGCATACTTGATAGCGGCTGTTTCTGCCATATCCCGTATTGTATGCGCCGCGTGGATTAGTAATCTCCAATAATATATTAACCCTAACAGCACAGATTTTGACATTTTTCATTAATTGCAAAAGGCCCTAGCCGATACTGGCTAGGGCTGCTATCGTGCTTATATTTTCATTTTTACATGAATTTGCTTGCCGCAGAAGGCAATGCCGTATTTCCAGACTTTTGAAATTCCCCGTTTTTCAAATTCTGTCCCGTACTGCCTTCCCTCAATCTGCCGCAGCGCTTCGTCGGCTTTATCTTCCAGCTGCGCTTCGCTGTTGGTGGCTTTAAACTCCATCAAGACGCCGGCTTTATTTGTATCTTTGGGGAAAATTGCGAGATCAAACCGGCCGTAGCCGCTTTCTCTATTCGATTCGACCGTATAATTTCGGCCTAAAAACAGAGCGGCCATGCCCAACATGAAGCCGTGATAAAAGCTTTCTTTATTTGCCGTATCATAGGTGCTGGCAAACCGCAGCAATATTTTTTGCAGCAGGTACGCAAAGTCTTCGCTCTGGCCGGTAAACAGCAAATCAAATAAACCGTCGAAGGTGTCCCGATCCATTCCTTCTACGATGGTATTCAGGATTTTCATGCTGTATACCCGTTTGATTTCTTCATTGGGAATGCGCAGTAAGTAGCGGTCGTAGCTCGTCGGGATATTTTCCGATACGGTCAAATACCCTGTTGTAAGCAGCATGGTATATAAGGCGCTTCGGTCTTTTCCAATCTGGTCATAGATCACGCCTTCATTCAAGCTGACAGAAACGGGTGTATCATGGAGGAGTCCACGCAGCGCCTTGATTTGTAAGTAATCGGCGTGGGAAACTAGCTCGCGCAGGATGCTGTTATTAGACGTATTCATCCAATAGGGCCGAGGGAGGCATTGGTTATCGATGTAGCTGATGACCGATAAGGGATTATATATTTCACTGCTGCCAAAGCGATACCCGTCATACCACTGTTTCAGTTCCGGCAGTACTTCCGGTTTGCCTATATCTTCCGTTAATTTAGCGACTTCTTCCGGCGTAAATCCGAAAACCGTACTGTACTTATCGCGCAGGATTGAGCAGACGTCTAAGTTGTTCAGGCCGCTGAAAATGCTTTCTTTGGCAATACGAAGTACGCCTGTTAGAACCGCAAAATCTAATGATGCATTTGTCTTTAAAGCGCTGCCTAAAAATTGCCGCATAAACCGAATACATTCGCCGTAAAATCCCCGTTCCCAAGCCTGCTGTATTGGCGCATCGTATTCATCTATAAGCAGAATCACTGGTTTTCCATAATGCTGATGCAGCATTGTAGTCAATCTCAATAAAGAAACAGCCAATTCATCCTGCGTAGCATTCTCATATATGACTTTTTGAAGATAAATTTTTAATGAGTCGTCTACAACCGCACTTTGAGACAGATAGTTAAAACTTCTATACAAATCGGCTAACGCAAAGCCCAGACTCTTAACGATACTTTCCCATGTGTCGCCCGATACATTTTTTAACGATATGAAGATAACGGGATGCGCACCGAGATGGTTCATGTACGCCGTCCCACTTTTTTCTACTGATAATCCTGAAAACAAGCCTTGACTTTCTTTTTTCCGATCAATGGAAAAGAAATACTCCAACATGCTCAGGGTCAGCGTTTTCCCAAAACGCCGGGGACGAGTAATAAGTGTTACGGCACTATGTGTATCTATGAGCTGCCGAATAAAATCCGTCTTATCTACAAAGTAATAGTCTTCCCGCACTTTTTTAAAGTCATCAACGCCGATGGGCATCGCTTTGTTCATGTATTTCACCTCCCGAATATCCTTTGCATTCATTATATGATAGGACTCTCTTTGCTGTCCATAGATGAGGCAAGGCTAATCGGTATTCGCAGTATAACATACACCCCTTCACATCGGATGGATATAAAGGGGCGTGTGCTGCAGTCGGTTAAAAATGTCTGGATTTATGGAGGTCTTCGAACTGCTCCATCAGGTTGGGCTTTTCCGGGCTTTGGTATACATAGTCCGGCATGGCTTCCTTGGCTTTGTCTACGGCAGCCTTGAAATCGTAGTATACCTGCCATTTGGATTCTACGAGGTCCTTGCCGGTTTGGCGCAGCAAGAAGGCCGGATGATACGTCGGCATGACGGGAATGCCGTGATAGTCGAACCAGATGCCGCGGTTGCGCATAATGCTGGCTGTTTTTCCGTAGAAATACTGAAAGGCGACCTTTCCCAGGCAGACGATGACCTTCGGCTGTACCATTTCGATTTCACGGAGGAGATGGATGTTGGCGCAGCGCTTTCCTTCTTCCAGCGTCGGCGTCCGGTTGTTCTTAGGGCGGCATTTGACGATATTCGTAACGTAGACGTGGTCGCGCGTCAGTCCTACGCTCCACAGGGCTTTGTCCAGCAGCTGTCCCGACGGGCCGACAAGGGGCACGCCGTACTCATCTTCCACACCGCCGGGTCCTTCGCCGACGAACATGAGGGGCGACGCCGGGTCGCCGGAGTATCGCGTCGGGCCGCGGTTGCCTTCGTGACGCAATTCGCATTTTGAACACTGCATGAGCTCATGCAGCCAAGGTTCCATTTCTTTGTCTGTCATCGTACTCTTCCTTCCGTCAATGTAATGTCTTTCATCGTGAGCTGATGGAATTCTGCGTGAATCAACTGGGCGACGTCCTGCGGCGCTACGAGGACCTGCTGCCCCCGCATGCCGGCGCTGAGGCTGATGGCTTCGTATTGCAGGGCTGACTCGTCGATATACGTAGGAAACTGCTTTTTCATGCCGATAGGGGAGCAGCCGCCGCGGATATATCCCGTCAAGCCGAGCAGATCTTTGACGTGGAGCAGCTGAACCGATTTATTGCCGCTGCAGGATGCGGCCTTCTTTAAATCGAGCTCCTTGTGACTGGGAATGCAGAATACGACGGGTCCCGTCTTGTTTCCCTGTCCTACCAGCGTTTTGAATACCTGGGCCGGGTCCATGCCGAGCTCGGCGGCGGCGTGAACGCCGGACAGGTCGTCTTCAGAATATTCATAAGCTTTCGTTGTATAGAAAATTTTTTGTTTATCTAAAATGCGCATGACGTTGGTCTTTTTCGTTTTAGCCATACTATCCCTTCTCTCATATGCTATTCATTTTACTATATCAATATACAGTCCTTTTTTCAAGCCCCGGCAAGGATAGGGGATGTTTCGTTTTGTTGCCGCAGGCTCTCATACAATCGGATATTGTGTTTCTCTTATATTTCTATTATAATGATTTATGGCGAGATGTTATCAAAAATATACAGTAGAAAGAAGGGACAGATATGAAGATTGCAGCGGCTCAGATGTCTCTGCGGCTGGGGGATGTAGAGCATAATTATAAGCAAGTAGAAGACTGGATACGAAACGCTGCACAGGAGCGGCCCGATATTATCGTACTGCCGGAAATGTGGAATACGTCCTTTTATCCCGACAATATCCGTGAATTGGCCGATGAGGACGGGCGGCGGACGCAGGCCTTCTTATCAGAGTCAGCGGCTCGGTTCGGCGTTCATATTGTCGGCGGTTCTGCAGCTGTCCGTCGGGAAGGTAAGCTGTATAATACGATGTACGTGGCAGATCGCAGCGGCCGTATTGTCAGCTCGTATGACAAGGTGCATTTATTTGCGCCGGGCCATGAAGATGAAAAATTTACGCCGGGAACAAAGGGCTGCGCGTTTTCCTTGGATAGCATTCCCATGGCTGCCGTGATTTGTTATGATGTCCGTTTTCCCGAATGGGTGCGGATGGCGACGCTGACGGGGGCGCAGATTATTTTTGTGCCGGCGGCCTGGCCGGCGTCCCGCGTGGATCACTGGTGCATATTGAATCAGGCCAGAGCGATTGAAAACCAGCTGTTCATCGTGGCGGTCAACAGCTGCGGCAGTACGGATTCCATGCAGTTCGGCGGCCATTCGATGATTATCGACCCGTGGGGGAATGTCTTGGCGCAGGGGGGAGACGGCGAAGAGATGCTTCGTGCAGATATCGACTTGGACAGCGTCACCGATATTCGAAGCCGTATCAATATATTTCATGACCGACAGCCTAGGCTATACGACTTGACATAAGAGGGAGATGGATTGATAGTGGAAGCTGTGTTTCATGGGCTGCAGGGTATTTTTGAAATATTGTTTATGATTGGCATCGGTTTTGTGTTGTCGAAGAAAGGGTGGTTTGGACCGGATACCAGCGCAATATTAACCCGGCTTATCATGAAGGTCGCCTTGCCGTTGTTCATGATTTGCCAGTTGGAGCGGGATTTTACACATGATTCGCTGCTGCGGATTGCGCCGGATTTGGCTCTGCCCTTTTTGTCTATCCTCCTGGCCTACGTCGTGGGCCGGGCGGCAGCTGCGGCGCTGCACATACGCAGGGAGCGGCAGGGCATCTTTATTACCTGTTTTTTTGTCGCCAATACGATCTTCATCGGACTTCCCGTTAACCTGGCCTTATTCGGTACGCAGAGCGTGCCTTCGGTCATGCTGTATTATATGGCGAATACGACGATGTTCTGGACCTTGGGGATTTATCACATCGTCAACGACAGTACGGGCGGACAGGGAAATATGCCGTTATTTTCGCTGCAGACTGTCAAAAAGGTGTTTTCGCCTCCGCTGGTGGCCTTTCTCATTGGCCTGGCGTTGATTATGGCCGACGTTAAGCTGCCTGAATTCCTTCACGTATCTTTCCAGTACGTAGGAAATCTGGCGACGCCGCTGTCCCTTATCGTCATCGGCATTGAAATGAGTTCGCTGCCGCTGCGTAGCGTACAGTGGGACCGCGACTTGATAGGGGCTCTGATGGGGCGGTTTATCGTTTGCCCGCTGTGCGTATTGGCCTTGCTTCCCTTTGTGTCTGTTACACCGATGTCGGCTCAGGTGTTTACAATGCAGGCCAGTATGCCGGCTATGACGCAGATGACCGTCGTCGCCAAGGCGGTTGGAGCTGATGTGAAGTATGCTACGGAGATCAGCTTTATCACGGTAGTATTGGGGCTTATCGTGATTCCGTCGTATATGTTCTTGATTCAGTACGTTCTATAAATTTATAGGAAATAGGTGTATATATGTCTTTCATAAATCAGTTTGCACAAAGCGTGCAGAAATATGGTCCGCAAGCTTTTTCTTTAAATTACCGCATTGCCGACGACCCGGAGCTGTCGGGCGAAGAATATCATGCCTGCGCGGCCTATGTCGAAGCCTGCCGTGCCCTGGGCATGGAGGTGACGGAGCAGTTTGCCGGTTTGCCGACGGCGTTTAAGGCGACGGTACGGAAGGTTTCCAACCCGGTTTTGAAAGTGGCTCTTCTGGCCGAATATGACGCCCTGCCGGAAATCGGGCACGGATGCGGCCATTCGGCAAACGGTGCTATGAGCTTTCTGACGGCGGCCGCTTTTTTGGATATGGCCGATCTTCCCGTGCATGTTGATCTCATCGGTACGCCAGACGAAGAGCTGCGGGGCGGCAAGGTCGCCATGTGCGAGCAGGGAATCTTTCATGACTATGATTTAGCGATGATGACGCATGTCATGCCCGATAAGACGATGGCCAACTCACATTTCTTGGCTCTTAGCGATTATCGCGTCGCTTTTCATGGGCAAACGGCTCATGCGGCGAGCAGCCCGTGGAATGGCCGCAACGCCCTGAACGGCGCGATGCTGGCAATTCACGCTATCGACATGCTGCGCCAGCACGTACGGCCGGAAACGCGGATTGGCGTCTATCTCGTCAACGGCGGCACGGCGTCGAACGTCGTGCCGGACTATGCAGAGCTTGAATGCTGCGTTCGTCACAGCGATCGGCCGTATTTAAACGAAGTCATTGCTAAAATCATGAAATGCTTCGAAGGGGCGGCCATTGCGACAGAAACGACGTATGAAGTGACGCAGATGGGATATGAATTTGACAATATGGTTTGGAATGAAGCGGCGACGGAAGTATCGCGGTCGGTGCTGCGTGAAATGGGCATTCCCTTTACCGATACGGAAGAGTGCCAGAGCTCGGACATCGGCAATATCAGCCATCAATGTCCGGCCCTTCATCTGTGCCTGGCCATGGGAGATACGTATTATCCGGAACATTCCGTACAAATTGCCGACGCCGTAAAAAATAAAGCTATCGAGCCGGTTATCGCCCAGGGGGCGGAAATTATGGGCCGCATCGTATTTAAGCTCTTGGAAAATGAAGGATTGCGCCGGGCCGTGCAAGAAGACTTTAAAAAGCATACTCTGTAACATCGTCCGTTACCAGGACATAAAAAATACTGTGCAGCCGGAGCTGCACAGTATTTTTTATGTTGGAGTATGTTTTTAGAATACGCCTTGAGCGAGCATTGCATCGGCAACGCGTTCGAAACCAGCGATGTTGGCGCCGGCGACGAGGTTGTAGCCTAAGCCGTTGCGAGCTGCTGCGTCTTTGCAGTTGTTGTAAATCGTATTCATGATCTGGTGGAGACGTGCGTCAACTTCTTCTGCCGTCCAAACGAGACGTTCGCTGTTCTGGCTCATTTCAAGGGCCGATACGGCAACGCCGCCGGCGTTAACAGCCTTGGACGGAGCTACGATCATGTCTTTCTGTTCCATTAAGTATTTCAATGCGTCGTTCGTCGTAGGCATGTTGGCGACTTCGATGTAGTAGCGAACCTTGTTGGCCGCGATCTGTTTTGCCTGTTCCATATGAACGTCGTTCTGCATAGCAGACGGCATAACGATATCGACTTTTCTGCCCCACGGTTTTTCGCCCGGGAAGAATTCTACGCCGAATTTATCCGCATAATCCTGTACGCGGTTGCGGCCGCTGTTGCGCATTTCTAACAAGTAATCGATCTTTTCTTCCGTAGCGACGCCATCGGGATCATAGATGTATCCGTCAGGACCGGACAACGTAACGACTTTAGCGCCCAATTCCGTAGCTTTTTTGCAGATGCCCCAGGTTACGTTGCCGAAGCCTGCTGCGGCAATGGTCTTGCCTTTGATATCCTGGCCGTCGTCTTTCAGGACGTTTTCCAAGAAGTATACGGCGCCGTAGCCCGTTGCTTCCGGACGAATGAGAGAGCCGCCGAAGCTGAAGCCTTTGCCCGTCAATACGCCGTTTTCAAATGCGCCCTTCAAGCGGCGGTATTCGCCGAAGAGGTAGCCGATTTCACGGCCGCCAACGCCCATATCGCCGGCCGGAACGTCGATGTCGGGACCAATGTAGCGATAGAGACCCTGCATGAAGCTCTGGCAGAAGCGCATGATTTCTGCGTCGGATTTGCCTGTCGGGTCGAAGTCTGCGCCGCCTTTTGCGCCGCCGATTGGGAGGCCCGTCAAAGCATTTTTGAAAATCTGTTCGAAGCCCAGGAATTTAATGATGCCGGGATATACGTTTTTCTGGAAGCGGAGACCGCCTTTATACGGCCCGATTGCTCCGTTAAACTGGAAGCGGTAGCCCGTGTTCGTATGATAGTTGCCGGCATCGTCCTGCCATACGACGCGGAAGGTGAATTGTCTTTCCGGTACGACCAAGCGGTTCAGCAAGTCAAATTTTTCATATTCCGGATGTTTTTCTACAACCGGTTCCAGAGACGACAATACTTCTTCTACGGTCTGGACGAATTCCGGTTCGTTAGCATATTTCGTACGTACGCCTTCGATAACTGATTCAAGATATTTGTTCATGAAAATCACCTCATCTAAGAATTTAGTATCCCACAAATCGTCTTTCTATGGTCTTATCATAGCATGTTTTTTGCCGTTTGAAAACATCGTAATATGAAAATGAGTTTCTGTTTTTGAAAATTTAAGAGTAAATTTTAAGTATTACCATTAAATATAGTAAAAATCGATTTAAAACACCGCATAATTTAAATACATAGGCAAATGCATTCCTAATAATTATTTGAATTATAATAAAAATGCAACCATGAAAAAGAGCTAT
>NZ_SJOT01000028.1:0-35183 GCF_012027795.1 Megasphaera sp. SW808 | reverse complement strand
TGCAAAAAAATCCGTCAGGAATGCCGTCCAATTATATAATCGCATACTAATTTCTTTAGAAAAGCACACAAAAGGACGGCGCCTGCGTCGTCCTTTTGTACATATACAGCGTATATTATGCTTGTGTTTCCTTCTGCAGTATGGCATCTACAACGGCGGGCTTATGTTCCATCATATGTGTATGACCCGGCCGGATATCGGCTTTCAGCACGACTTCCGTGCGCAATCCTTGCTCTGCCAAATAAAAGGTGGCTTTTTTGACGACAGCCATGACGTCGTCCCACTCGCCTTCGATTTCCGTAAACATGGAATTCGTACGGCTCGTCAAGCCCGACTCGCGGATAATTTTCACCACCTGCGCCACATATGGCGAATAAGAATCTCCCGTACCGCAGGGAGCAATGCAAACGGCTACTAAAACATTCATTACGGTTCCTCCTTATATGAAATAGGATTTTGACTTATGTCCTCGGGCGAGGCCTGATACAACTCGTCCAGGAACAGCTGCTGGAATGATCCTGTCCCGGCAGCCTTTGCCTCGGCCCGCCTTCCGACAAGATTATACGCCGCCGTCCCGGCAATCGCTGCTATGAACGGGTCTGCAACAGCTGTATATACGGTAATGACTCCTCCTAAGAAGCAGCCCGAACCGGTGACGCATTCCATCATCGGCGAGCCGCCGTAAGAAACTGCGTCATGGCAGCCGTCGGTAATGAAATCTTCTGCTCCTGACACGGCGACAGCGCCGCCGGTCCATGTGGCCAGCGCTTTCGCCGCCGCCACGGCCTCGTCTACTGTATCAGTTGAGTCGACGCCTCGGACCTTCGAGGATGCTCTGCCGCCTAACTGCCATAAGCCAGCCAACGCAATGATTTCCGACGCATTGCCGCGAATAACCGACGGCTTATATTCCTTGCACTGAAGCAGCAGCTTCGTCCGCAGCTCACCCAGTCCAACGGCAACAGGATCCAGAACCCATGGCTTGCCCAGCTTGCGCAGGGCGTTCAACGTGCGGGAAATCGTTTCCTCATAGATAGGAAGTAAGGTTCCTACATTGATATACATTGAGTCGCTCATCTTCGCCAGGCCTTCTCCTTCATCAGGCAGATGAAGGAGAAGGCCTGGCGAAGATGAGCGTTGGCTACAAAATTAACCGTCACAAAATTCGTAATAGAGCCGGCCAGGGGCTTTGATTTTCTTACGTTCTCCGCTGCCAGCCTTACGTGTTCCCGTATATACGCCGTATTCACGAAATCATCGCCTTCTTTCTGCTATCCTTATTATAAGCGCTGTTCGGCTGCATCTCAACTAAAAATCAGAAAATACAAAAAGCACTTTGATGACGCTGATACATAGACGTCATCAAAGTGCTTTTTTTCATCAGCCTTCCTCTATAGACAATACGTAGTCTATATCCAGCGATTCGACCGTATCGTTGTCGGCGGCAAAATTGACAGTTCCTTGTATTTTTCTGCCACTTAAAATCATGGGAATCCACGTCCTGTCACCCTTCCACATCTCGTCGTAGGGAAGGGTATCCGCAGAAAACCATTGCGGTTCCATTTCATCCGTTTCTACAATATGTCCTTCATATTGGCGAACAAAATAGACGTATCCCAAGTGATTTAACTCCGGCTCGGCTGTAAATCGGAAATCCAGCAAGCCTACTAATTCTAAATCTTCCGCTTTCGTCTGAAGGCCCGTTTCTTCCTGCAGCTCGCGGACGGCGCACTGGCGAAAGGTCTCGCCCGGCTCTATTTTCCCGCCGAAGCCATTCCATTTCGATACGCCGAAACCGCGTTTTTTTCGTCCCAGCAGAATTCTCCCCTTCGTGTCGACAGGAAAGCACAACGTCGTATCTCTCATCGTTTTTTATGGAAATAGGCGTGCTCTTTAGCCAATTCCTGCAAAATCGTATCGATAGTCCAGGAAATATTATTCGGCGTTACCATCGCTTTGAGAGGCACGTTTTTCAAACGGCCGCGGCGAATTCCATCCAGCAGCAGATTGACGGCCTTATTGTTAAATCCACAAAGGATGAGGGCTTCCTTGGTTACAGGTTCCAACGCTTCGTCTTCGCCCAGGTCTTCATGAACCTTGGTTTCACTTGTCTCCGCCTTATTGGCGGCGATTTCGGCAATTTCATCGTCGCTTAATCCCAACAGCTTGCCAACCGTTTCCGTCTTTTCTTCTTCTGCCACAACCTTGATTTGGGATTTTGTAAGCAATCCCAGGAGCTTTAACAGGTTGAGCCGTTCCGGCGTAAAGTTTACAGCCAGCATCATTCTATAGGCCATTGTCTCATCTCCTTGTAAAAAAACCGCTGCGGCACTGTGCCACAGCGGTCTCGTAAGCTATTACACTAATTCGATGATTACCATCGGAGCTGCATCGCCCTGACGAACGCCAGTTTTGATAATACGCGTATAACCGCCTTGACGGTCTTTGTATTTCGGCGCAATTTCATCAAACATTTTCTTAACTACGCTTTCGTCTCTTACGTAAGCCAATACCTGACGGCGAGCGTGTAAGTCGCCGCGTTTAGCTAAGGTAAGCATTTTTTCTGCTACTTTGCGGAGTTCTTTTGCCTTTGCTTCCGTCGTTTCGATGCGTTCATGCTGGAATAAAGAGGTAACAATGCTGCGCAGTAATGCTTTACGTGCAGAGCTGTCACGTCCCAACTTTCTATAAGCCATCGTTCATCCTCCTCGAATTATTCTTCGTTGGATTTCAAATCAAATCCATAATCTTTCAATTTTTCAATAATTTCATCTACAGACTTTTTGCCCAAGTTGCGAATCTTAGACAAGTCATCTTCCGTCCGTTCAACCAAATCGCCTAACGTGTAGATATTCGCCCGTTTCAAGCAGTTCGACGCGCGAACGGACAGATCCAATACGTCAATTTTAACTTGGCTGAGCTCCGGTCCGTTATCTTCTTCCGGTTCTTCGCCGTCTGGAGTCGTGAAGGGAGCGGCTGCTTCATTAGCCTTCGGATCAGAAGCGATCTTTTGGAAGTAATCCAAATAGCTGACCATGATAGACGCAGCTTTAGCCACGGCGTTTTCAGCAGCGATGCTGCCGTTGGTCGTCACTTCAAGCGTCAACGAATCGTAGTCCATTTCGTTGCCGACCCGGATATTGTTAACCTGGTAGTTCGTCTTTACAATCGGAGAGAAGATCGAATCGATGGGAATTACGCCGATCATATCCGTATCTTTCTTATTTCTTGTAGACGGAACATAGCCCTTGCCCCGTTCGATATGGCACTGCATATAAATATGCGCATCCGAGTCGAGAGTTGCAATATGAAGATCCGGGTTTAAAACTTCAATGTCTGTGCTTACGTTCAAATCTTCTGCAGTAAATTCGCATTCACCAGTGATATCAACCGTGATATCCAATTCATCGACTTCGTCGCGAGTGAATTTCAGACTAAGCTGTTTTAAGTTCAGGATAATTTCCGAAACGTCTTCCCGAACGCCAGGTATCGTCGAAAATTCATGCAATACTCCATCGATTTTAATGGAGGTAATTGCTACGCCGTCCAGCGAAGACAAGAGGACGCGCCGTAAGCTATTGCCCAACGTGATTCCGTACCCTCTGTCGAGAGGTTCGCATACGAATTTTCCATAAGTGCCGTCGTCGCTTCTATCAACGGTCTTAACTTTAAATTTGTTATCATCGATCATCAGGAAAATCCTCCCATTCCAGAATCAAAACAACTTGGTTGAATATCTCTTATACACGTCTGCGTTTCGGCGGACGGCAGCCATTATGCGGGATAGGAGTTACGTCTTTAATGGAATTTACTTCCAGGCCTGCTGCCTGCAATGCGCGGATAGCGGCTTCACGACCGGATCCAGGGCCTTTTACATATACTTCAACCTGACGAAGGCCGTATTCCATAGCGGCTTTAGCAGCCTGTTCAGCAGCCATCTGAGCGGCGAACGGAGTGCTCTTACGGGAACCGCGGAAGCCGAGGCCGCCGGCGCTTGCCCAGGACAAAGCGTTGCCCTTCGTATCGCTGATAGTAACAATCGTATTATTAAAGGTAGAACGAATATGTGCTGCACCCGATTCTACATGTTTCTTTTCTTTTCTCTTATTGCTTCTTGCGTTATTCTTAGCCAAAATCGTTTCCCTCCTTACTTAGAAAATCTTATTTCTTCTTACCTGCTACTGCTTTTCT
The DNA here is from genome assembly GCF_012027795.1 of Megasphaera sp. SW808. Lineage (NCBI taxonomy): Bacteria > Bacillati > Bacillota > Negativicutes > Veillonellales > Veillonellaceae > Megasphaera > Megasphaera sp. SW808. The sequence goes on along the minus strand of NZ_SJOT01000028.1, from coordinate 30,992 downwards.
CGGACCTTTACGCGTACGTGCATTTGTCTTCGTGCGCTGACCGCGAACGGGAAGACCTGCGCGATGACGTTTGCCCCGGTAAGAGTTAACTTCAATCAGACGTTTAATGTTGAGCGCTGTATCGCGGCGAAGGTCGCCTTCTACTTTATAATCAGAACCGATTACTTCACGGATTTTCTGAACTTCATCTTCCGTCAAGTCGCGAACGCGCGTGTCCGGATTAACGCCTGTTTTTTTCAAGATTTCCTGGGACGAAGAAAGACCGATCCCCAAAATATAAGTCAAACCAATTTCAACTCGTTTGTCACGTGGTAAATCCACACCGGCTATACGTGCCATCTAATCATCCACCTCCTGTCGATTAACCCTGTTTCTGTTTATGTTTCGGATTTTCGCAAATGACCATAACGCGGCCCTTGCGTTTAATGATTTTGCATTTTTCGCAAATTTTCTTTACTGACGGTTTTACCTTCATAGTTAACCTCCTGCGTAAACAATCTTACTTGAAGCGATACGTAATACGACCGCGATTCAGATCATACGGTGTCAATTCCATCGTAACTCTGTCGCCGGGAAGAATACGAATAAAATTCATACGCATTTTTCCGGAAACGTGAGCCAGTACGATGTGTTCGTTTTCCAACTTAACTTTAAACATAGCGTTTGGCAGTGCTTCTACGACGACGCCTTCTACTTCAATGACATCTTCCTTAGACATGTGTACCCTCCCTGGTCAATTCCATCTTGGCCCGGTTCAAAACGGACCGTATCCATTCATTGCTGATTCTCAGGGGACCAGCGTTTCCTCTGGATACGCTCGTTCCCACTATCTGGAGATGCCGGCAATTTTTTTTCTTCGGCTTATCCAATTTGTACTTTCGACCGTCAGCAATCCATACATAGGGATAATCCAACTTGCCGACAACGACATACAGGCCTTCTTTATCTCTGCCCGCACAGCTTTTAACCACTGTGCAGACAGGTATCTCTATCCGCTCCATCATTCCGGTAAGGTCAGGATTTCCGGACCGTTTTCAGTAATAGCTACTGTATGTTCAAAATGGGCTGCCGGCTTCTTATCACAGGTAACGACAGTCCAACCGTTTTTCAACTGCCGGACTTTTTCCGTACCCATGTTGATCATCGGCTCAATGGCCAGAACCATACCCGGTTCCAGGAGTTCTCCGTGACCGGCTACGCCATAATTCGGCACTTCCGGTTCTTCATGCATGTCGGTACCGATGCCGTGTCCTACATAATCGCGGACAACGCCGTAACCGAATGATTCGGCATAGGATTGAACGGCATGCCCGATGTCGCCCAGGTGGTTGCCAGCTACTGCCTGCTCAATGCCTTTATAGAGACATTCTTCCGTCACTTTAAGCAACTGAAGAACGGCCGGGTCAACGTGACCAATAGGAATCGTCACCGTCGAGTCTCCATGATAGCCATTTTTGTTTACAACTAAGTCAACACTGATTATATCTCCATCTTTTAGCTTGCGCCGGCCTGGAATACCGTGAACGACTTCTTCGTTTACACTAGCGCAGATAGTCGCCGGATATCCGTAATAGCCTTTACAGCTCGGAAAGGCGCCGCAGCTGCGGATGTATTCTTCGCAACGCTGATCCAGTTCGCCTGTCGTGACGCCCGGCTTCGCCAGCTTTTTCATCAGCTGCAATGCGTTGGCAGTAATGCGACCAGCTTCGCGAATATACTCTATTTCCCGTTTAGACTTTAAAATAATCATAATTATTTACTCTTTTCGAGGCTCTTTACGATATCATCAAAGACTGCATCCATCCCCTGCTTGCCGTCGACTTCGATGTACAAGTTGGAATTTTTGTAGTAATCAATAAGCGGTTTTGTCTGGGCAGCATATACGCTGAGACGTTTTTCAACGGTTTCGACCTTGTCGTCGTCGCGCTGATACAATTCTCCGCCGCACTTATCGCAAACGCCTTCTACCTTAGACGGTTTAAAAGAAATATGATATGTCGCACCACAGGAGCGGCAAATCTGACGGCCTGTCGTCCGCTTGATCAGTTCTTCATCAGGAACGGAAATGTTGACGACTCCGTCGAGCTTAATGCCCAAATCGCTGAGAATCGCATCGAGGGACACGGCCTGAGACGTCGTGCGCGGGAATCCGTCAAGGATAAACCCTTTCTTGCAGTCGTCTTTTGCCAGGCGTTCTCTTACGATACCGACAGTAACGGCGTCCGGTACGAGCTGACCGTTATCCATATACTTCTTAGCTTCCAAACCAAGGGGAGTCTGTTCTTTAACAGCTGCTCGGAACATATCGCCCGTTGAAATCTGGGGAATACCATATTTTTCAATCAATCGTTCGGCCTGCGTGCCCTTGCCGGCACCCGGAGGCCCCATTAAAAGAATGTACATGTAAACTACCCCCTTATCATTTCATAAAGCCCTGATACTGTCTGTTGAGCAACAACGATTCGGCCTGCTTCATCGTATCAATAGCGACGCCGACTACAATCAGCAGCGCCGTACCGCCGAAATAAACGCCTTCAATACCCGTAATCCAGCCGATGAAGTTCGGCAGAATGGCGATGAAAGCGAGGAAGAACGAACCTGCCAAGGTAATACGCGTCATAATTCTATCGATATACAAAGCTGTCGGCTGGCCCGGACGAATACCGGGGATAAAGCCGCCGTACTTCTGCATGTTTTCCGTAAGCTGCGGAATATTCAGCGAAATAGCGGTATAAAAATAAGTAAAGAAGATAATCAAAATGGCGTACATAATGGTGTTGGTCACCGTGCCCCATGCAAACCATCCGGCAATCATCTGTACTGTTTCATTTTGTACGAACTGTGCGATCGTAATCGGGAACATCAGCACAGACGAGGCGAAGATAATGGGAATAACGCCAGCCTGATTGACTTTCAAAGGAATATGCGTCGAATGGCCGCCGTACATCTTCCGGCCGACAATCCGTTTTGCATACTGCACAACGACGCGCCGTTGTCCCTGCGTCACTTCGATGACTACGACAATCATGAAAAGGGCGATCAAGGCAAACAACAGCACTTGGAAAATATTGATGGAACCTGCCTGAATATATTTGTATACAGTCATGCAGCCATCGGGGAACCGCGCTACGATACCGGCAAAGATGATCAGCGAAATGCCGTTGCCGATGCCGCCTGCCGTAATCTGGTCGCCCAGCCACATGAGGAAGCACGTGCCGGCCGTCAGAATAATCGCTACCATAAATACCATAGCCCAGCTGTCGTTTACGAAAGCATTATTGACTTTCAACGCATAGCTCATGGCAAAGGCTTGGATGAACCCTAAGACTACCGTACCATACCGGGTGACCTTCTGGATTTTTTCACGGCCGTCCTGATTGTCCTTCGCCCATTGCTCAAAGGTCGGAACGACCGACGTGAGGAGCTGCATGATAATGGACGCGTTGATATACGGCGTAATACTCATAGCGAGGATAGAAAACTTACTCAAGGCGCCGCCGGAAAATAAATCCAACAAGCCAAATAAGTTGCCGCTGCTGAAAAGATTTTCAATGACTGAGGCGTCTACTCCCGGAACAGGGATGTGGACACCTAGTCTGAAAATAATGAACATGATCAAGGTGAAAACTGCGCGTTTCCGGAACTCCGGAACGTTCAGCACATTCTGGATGTTCTCTAACACCTTAGATCACCTCTACCTTACCACCAGCTGCTTCAATTTTTTGCTGCGCCGATTTCGTGAAGCCCTGCGCTACAACGGTAAGGGATTTTTCCAATTCGCCGTTGCCGAGGATACGAACACCGTCGCATACGTTTTTAAGGATACCTGCTTCAACCAATGCAACAGGATCTACCGTCGTGCCGTTTTCAAAGCAATTCAGTACAGAAACGTTAACTTCTGCATACTGTTTAGCCCAGATATTCTTGAAACCGCGTTTCGGAAGCAAACGGTACAAAGGCATCTGGCCGCCTTCAAAGCCCGGGCGTTTACCGCCGCCGCTACGGGAAAGCTGGCCCTTCATGCCCTTGCCGGCCGTTTTGCCGTTGCCGGAGCCAATACCGCGGCCTACGCGATTGCGTTTTGTCTTGGAACCAGGAACAATACTCATTTCATGAAGTTTCAATTCAGCGCACCTCCTTCTATTTTAGATTTCTTCTACTTTGATTAAGTGTTCTACTTTATGAAGCATCCCTTTGATCTGCGGGGTTACTTCTTTTACTACGCTGGAATTCGTCTTGTGGAGACCCAGGGCAACGACAGTTGCGCGCTGGTCGCCAGGACGGCCTGCGAGACTCTTTACGAGCGTAACTTTTACTTGAGCCATCTTGTGTATCCTCCCTTATTAACCGTAAATTTCTTCTACAGTTTTGCCACGGAGTTCAGCAACTTTGTTGACATCCTTCAAACGGCTCAAGCCTTCGATCGTAGCCTGAACCATGTTGTTCGGGTTGGAAGAACCGATGGATTTTGTAAGGATGTTGCGGACGCCAGCCAATTCCAATACGGCACGTACAGGACCGCCTGCAATAACTCCAGTACCTTCGGCTGCCGGTTTCAGGAACACTTTGCCAGCACCGAAAACACCTGTAATCGGATGGGGAATGGAACCGTTCTTCAAGGAAACAGTTACCAAATGTTTTTTAGCGTCTTCAACACCTTTGCGGATAGCTTCAGGAACTTCGCCGGCTTTACCTAATCCTGCGCCGACTCTGCCGTTGCCGTCGCCGACAACAACCAACGCACTGAAGGAAAAACGGCGGCCGCCTTTAACTACCTTAGCAACACGGTTGATGAATACGACATTTTCTTGTAATTCGAGACCTGCATGGTCAACTTTTGCCATGTGTTATTTCCTCCTTGATTAGAATTTCAAGCCAGCTTCACGAGCGGCTTCAGCAAGAGCAGCAACACGGCCATGATAGATATAACCGCCGCGGTCGAATACGACCGTCGTGATACCTTTTTCAAGAGCACGTTTTGCAACTAATGCGCCAACTAATTTTGCGCCTTCAGCATTGCCACCGCTGACGTTCTGAGCTTTAATTTCCTGATCCAACGAGCTGGCGGAAACCAAGGTTACGCCCTTCGTATCGTCGATGACCTGAGCATAAATATTGGAAAGGCTGCGGAAAACATTCAGACGAGGACGTTCAGCCGTGCCGCTGATGTGTTTGCGCAAGCGCCAATGACGTTTCAAGCGAATTGCATTCTTACTGGATTTCAAGGAATTCACTCCTTTCTATGATAAGCTTACGTTAATTATTTCTTCGAACCAGCTTTGCCGGCTTTACGACGTACATGTTCGCCAGCATAGCGAATACCTTTTCCTTTGTACGGTTCAGGCAAGCGATAGCCGCGGATTTTTGCAGCGAATTCGCCGACAGTTTCATTATTAGCGCCGGATACGACGATCGTCGTTGCCGTCGGGCATTCAACCGTAACGCCTTCCGGAGCATCTAATTCGAGGGGATGGGAGAAGCCGAGAGTCAAGGCCAGTTTCTTGCCTTTCATCTGTGCTCTGTAACCAACGCCGACGATTTCCAATTCTTTCTTAAAGCCTGTCGTAACGCCTGTTACCATGTTGGCAACGAGAGCGCGAGTCAAGCCGTGCAGGGCACGATGTTCTTTTTCGTCAGACGGACGTTCTACAGTAATGACGTTGTCAGCAACTGTAATTTTCATATCCGGGTGAAGCGTACGAGTGAGTTCGCCTTTCGGGCCTTTGACGGTAATCACGTGGCCATCGAGGTTGACATTTACGCCTGCCGGGATATCAATAGGCATTCTACCTACTCGGGACATATTGACACCTCCAAATATTACCAGACGTAAGCGATAACTTCGCCGCCCAAGCCGAGTTTACGAGCTTTTTTGTCGCTCATAACGCCCTGGGACGTAGAAATAACAGCGATTCCCAAACCGCCGAGAACGCGGGGCAGTTCTTCCTTGCCGGCGTATACGCGCAGGCCCGGTTTAGAAATTCTCTTGATGCCGGTAATTACTTTTTCTCTATTGGAACCATATTTTAACGTAACCTTCAGCGTTTTGCCTTCGTTTACGGATTCATAATTTTTAACAAAGCCTTCTTCTTTCAAGATTTCGAGGACAGCAGCCTTCATCTTGGAAGCGGGCATTTCTACTTTTTCATGATAAGCCGAATTGGCGTTACGGATTCTGGTGAGCATATCCGCAATCGGATCGGTCATTGCCATTGTCTAAAAACCTCCCTTCGTGAAATACATTACCAGCTGGCTTTTTTAACGCCAGGAATCTGTCCTTTGTAAGCCAGTTCACGGAATGTAATGCGGCAGATGCCGAACTTACGCATATAACCGTGAGGACGGCCGGTTACTTTGCAACGGTTGTGCAGGCGTACCGGGGACGAGTTGGCCGGCAGCTTAGAAAGCGCTTCATAGTCGCCCTTAGCTTTCAGTTCGGCGCGGAGCTTTGCATAGCGGGCAACCATTTTTTCACGTTTCTTTTCACGTTCAAGCATAGATTTCTTTGCCATGTATGTTATCCTCCTTAATTACTTTTCAAACGGCATACCCATCATCGTCAGCATATCGCGGCCTTCTTCGTCCGTCGTAGCTGTGGTAACGATGGTGATGTCCATACCGCGGGCTTTATCAACTTTATCATATTCGATTTCCGGGAATATGAGCTGTTCTTTTAAGCCCAAGGTGTAGTTGCCGCGGCCGTCAAATCCCTTTGCGCTTACGCCATGGAAGTCGCGGACGCGAGGCAGAGCCAAATTCATCAATTTATCGAGGAATTCATACATCCGTTCGCCGCGGAGCGTTACTTTGCAGCCCAGGTTCATGCCTTCGCGGATTTTAAAGGCCGCGATGGATTTCTTGGCTTTCGTAATGATCGGCTTCTGACCGGAAATGATCGTCATATCGTTTACAGCAGCGTCCAAAGCTTTGGAGTTGGTAACAGCTTCGCCAACAGCCATGTTGATGACAACTTTTGTAACCTTCGGAATCTGCATTACATTTTTATAATTGTATTTTTCCTGCAAGCCTTTAGTGACTTCGGAAAGATATTTATCTTTTAATCTGGACACTTCTCAAGGGCCTCCCTTCTCAATTAGATGTTCTTGCCGCTCTTAACGGCAACGCGTACTTTCGTACCGTCGGCCTGCTGAACCGTTCTGACGCGGGTCGGCTTGCCGCTTTCAGGATCTACGAGCATAACGTTGGAAACGTGGATAGCTGCTTCCTTCGTGATAATGCCGCCTTGAGGATTGTTCTGACTCGGTTTCGTATGGCGCTTAACCAGATTAAGGCCTTCTACTACAACGCGGTCCTTTTTCGGATATGCTGCAATGATTTTGCCTTTTTTGCCTTTTTCTTTGCCGGCGATGACGATAACCGTATCGCCTGTCTTAACGTGCATTTTTCCCATCGAGAACACCTCCTCCGATTATAATACTTCCGGAGCCAGGGAGATGATCTTCATGAAATCTTTTTCACGCAGTTCTCTGGCAACCGGCCCAAAAATACGAGTGCCTTTAGGGCTTTTATCATTATTGATTACGACAGCTGCATTTTCGTCGAAACGGATGTACGAACCGTCTACGCGGCGCAATCCTTTTTTAGAACGAACGATAACAGCCTTTACTACGTCGCCTTTCTTGACAACGCCACCGGGTGATGCATCTTTAACAGACGCTGTAATGATATCGCCAATGTTGCCATATTTACGATATGAGCCACCCATGACCTGGATGCACAAAAGTTTTTTGGCACCGGTGTTATCGGCAACATTCAACATAGTTTCTTGCTGAATCATGGCTTAACCTCCTAGTTAATTCAAGCTTATTTAGCTGCTTCTACGATCGTCACAACTCTCCAATGTTTCTGCTTGGACAGGGGACGGGTTTCTTCGATGCGTACGATATCGCCGATATGGCATTCATTGTTTTCATCATGCGCTTTGAATTTTACAGTCGAAATAATCGGTTTTTTGTACAGCTTATGCTGCGTCTTATATTCTACAGCAACAACAACGGTTTTGTCCATTTTATCGCTGACAACTTTACCTACGCGGATTTTCCGTTCGTTTCTTTCCATCTGTGCGTGTAACCTCCTTTTAGACTCCAATCGAGTACGTTATCTTACGCCTGCGCTTTCAATTCTGCTTCACGCTGTACCGTTTTGATGCGGGCGATAGTCTTTTTAACTTCGCGGATACGCATTGGATTTTCTAATTGGCCGGTCGCATGTTGAAAACGGAGGTTAAACAATTCTTCTTTAAGGCTAACCACCTTTTCGTCCATTTCGGCAGCGCTCAGAGCACGGATTTCTTTAACCTTCATTTTATTCACCACCTAATTCCTGACCTCTAACAACAAACTTCGTTTTAATCGGCAGTTTATGGCTTGCAAGACGCATAGCTTCGCGAGCTACTTCTTCGCTTACACCGCCCATTTCAAAAAGTACGCGGCCCGGTTTAGCAACGGCTACCCAGTATTCGGGAGCGCCTTTACCGGAACCCATACGAGTGCCAGCCGGTTTAGCCGTAATCGGCTTATCCGGGAAAATTTTAATCCAAACTTTACCGCCACGTTTGATATAACGAGTCATAGCAATACGGGCAGCTTCGATCTGACGGTTTGTAATCCAAGACGGTTCTGCTGCTACCAAACCGAAATCGCCGTGAGCGACTTTATTGCCGCGCTGAGCCTGACCTTTCATGCGGCCGCGGAACTGTTTACGATATTTAACACGTTTTGGAATTAACATTATGCTTCACTCCCTTCGTGTTTTTTCTGCGGAGCTTTTTTAGCTTCCGGCAGGATTTCACCTTTGTAAATCCAGCATTTTACGCCGATGCAGCCGTATGTCGTATGAGCTTCGGCAAAGCCGTAGTCGATATCGGCGCGGAGCGTATGCAGAGGAATGGAGCCGTCGCGAACGCTTTCGCTGCGAGCGATTTCAGCGCCGCCTAAACGGCCGGAGCACATAATTTTAACGCCTTTAGCGCCCATGCGCATCGTACGGCCTACGCACTGTTTCATAGCGCGGCGGAAGCCGATACGGCGTTCGAGCTGGCTGGCTACGTTTTCAGCAACGAGGGTTGCGTCCATTTCAGCCTGTTTGATTTCGGCGATGTTAACGTCGACAGTTTTCGTCGTGAAAGCTTTCAGCGCTTTCTTAATATCTTCAATGCCTGCGCCGCCGCGGCCGATAACCATGCCCGGTTTAGCAGTATGGATAATCAATTTGATACGTTTTGCAGAACGTTCGATTTCAATACGAGAAACGCCTGCGATGAACAACTGTTTCTTTAAGAATTCACGGATTTTTACGTCTTCATTCAGAAGTGTTGCATAATCCTTTTCAGCATACCATTTCGCATCCCAGGGTTTTACAACGCCAACACGAAATCCATGGGCATTAACTTTTTGACCCACTACGTTTCCCTCCTTATGCTCTTTCTTTTACGACAACAGTCAAATGACTGGAATGTTTCAAAATCTTGAAAGCCTGTCCACGGCTGCGCGGATGAATACGTTTCATCGTGGAGTCCTGGTCGACAAAAATTTCCGAAACATACAATTTATCTACATTCATGTCGTTGTTGTGTTCCGCGTTCGCTACGGCGGAGCGCAGTGCTTTTTCAACTACGCGGGAACCGACTTTCGGCGTAAATTTCAAGATAGAGAAAGCTTCGCCTACATTTTTGCCCCGAACCAAATCAGCTACGATTCGAATTTTACGGGGGGCAATGCGGATATGTCTAGCAATTGCTCTTGCTTCCATTGATGTTACCTCCCTTATTTCGTTGCTTTTTCAGATTTAGCGTGGCCTTTGAATGTACGAGTCGGCGCAAATTCGCCCAACTTATGACCTACCATGTCTTCTGTAACATATACAGGAACGTGTTTCCGGCCGTCGTGAACAGCAATCGTATGACCTACGAAGCTAGGCAAAATCGTGGATGCACGAGACCAGGTTTTTACTACTTTCTTTTCATTAGCTTCATTCATAGCGTCGATTTTCTTCAGCAGGTGGAATGCTACGAATGGGCCCTTTTTAACGGATCTGGACACTTAATTATCTCCTTTCCACAATCTTATTTACGTCTCTTCACAATAAATTTATTGGAAGCTTTTTTAGATTCACGAGTCTTAACGCCATAAGCAGGTTTACCCCAAGGAGTAACCGGACGTTTACGGCCGACAGGAGACTTGCCTTCGCCGCCGCCATGCGGATGGTCGCACGGGTTCATAACGACGCCGCGGTTGCCCGGACGGATGCCCTTCCAGCGGGAACGGCCGGCTTTACCAACGGTAATGTTTTCATGGTCCGTATTGCTGACTACGCCTACCGTAGCGCGGCATTTGATATGGACCTGACGAAGTTCGCCCGAAGGAAGACGGAGCAGCGCATAATTGCCTTCTTTAGCCATGAGCTGTGCCGATTCACCGGCGGAGCGAACCATCTGGCCGCCTTTGCCGATTTTCAATTCAACGTTGTGTACCAACGTACCGAGAGGAATATTAGCCAAGGGCAATGCGTTGCCGATCTTGATATCCGATTCGGGGCCGCTGTAAACAACGTCGCCTACTTTAAGGCCGTTCGGAGCGATGATATAGCGTTTTTCGCCGTCTGCATAGAACAGCAGGGCGATATTAGCAGAGCGGTTCGGATCGTATTCGATCGTCGCTACTTTTGCAGGAATGTTATCTTTAATACGTTTGAAGTCGATCAAACGATAACGGCGTTTGTGACCGCCACCCTGATGACGGACTGTCATTCTGCCGCTGTTATTACGACCGCCCTTGCTGCTTACTTTAGCCAGCAAGGATTTTTCCGGTTTGGACGTCGTGATGTCTTCGAAAGTCGAAACAGTCATGAAACGACGGCCGGCGGAATACGGTTTAAATGATTTAATGGCCATTGTAGTGCCTCCTCCTTTATTTCGTTATCCCTTAAGCTCCTTCAAAGAATTCGATTGTTTCGCCTTCCTGAAGTGTTACGATGGCTTTCTTGTAATCCGGGCGTTTGCCGATATATTTGCCCATGCGTTTGAATTTACCCATCATACGAATCGTGTTGACGCTCTTTACTTTTACGCCGAACACAGCTTCAACAGCTTTACGGATTTCGATTTTATTGGCATGGAGCGGTACTCTGAAAGTATATTTGCCATCAGACATCATCATCGTTGTCTTTTCAGTAATAACCGGTTTTAACAAGATATCATGCATCATCATTACGCGAGCACCTCCTCAATCTTGGCTACAGCGCTCTTTGTGACAAACAATTTTGTGTGGTGGAGCAAATCAAAGATGTTCACGCCTTCAGTAGAAACAGCTTTGACGCCAGTGATGTTACGGGCGCAGCGCGCGACGATTTCGTCATTATCCGTAATGAAGAGAACTTTTTCACCGGCAAACTTGAAGTTGTTGATGATGTTGACGATTTCTTTCGTCTTCGGAGCTGCCAAGGTGATTTCGTCCAATACGAACAATTCATTCGTATTTACTTTATCGCTCAGAGCAGATTTAACAGCCAGACGTCTTGCCTTGCGAGGCATTTTCTGAGCGTAAGAACGCGGATGGGGACCCCAAATGGTGCCGCCGCCAACCCACAACGGGCTGCGGGTGCTGCCTACACGGGCCCGGCCGGTTCCTTTTTGTTTCCAAGGTTTCTTGCCGCCGCCACGAACCAAACCTCTGGTTTTCGTGGAGTGCGTGCCTAAACGTTCGTTAGCGAGCTGACGAAGAACGGCCTGTCTCATGACAGCTTCGTTTACTTCAACGCCAAATACGCTATCGTTTAATTCGATTTCACCGGTCTGTGCGCCGGCAATATTATACGTGCTTACTTTTGGCATTATTATTTATCCTCCTTCCTGTGTGACAACAATTAGCGGGGTTTTACAGTATCACGGATCATGACAAGGCTGCCTTTAGCACCCGGAATACCGCCTTTGATCAAGATAAGGTTTTTATCCATGTCGACTTTTACGACGGAGAGATGAAGAACCGTTGCCTGATTACCACCCATTTGTCCAGGAAGTTTTTTACCTTTGATGACTTTACCGCCACCGCCGCTGATCATAGGTCCGAGAGAACCAGGTTCACGGTGAGATTTAGAGCCGTGAGTCATTGGCCCGCGATGGAAGCCGTGACGTTTGATGGTACCTGCAAAACCTTTCCCCTTGCTGGTGCCAATTACGTCGACGAGATCGCCGCTTGCGAATATATCAGCTGCCAGAGTTTGGCCTACCGTGTATTCCGGCGTATCTGTCAAACGGAATTCGCGAAGATACTTAACAGGAGCTACGCCTGCTTTGTCGAATTGACCCTTAACGGGTTTTGTCAGATGTTTTTCTTTGATTTCGCCATAGCCCAGCTGAATGGAGTTGTATCCGTCCGTATCAACGGTTTTTACGCGGACAACGACATTCGGCGAAGCTTCGACGACTGTTACGGGGATGACTGCGCCTTCTTCAGTAAAAATCTGAGTCATACCCAACTTTTTCCCCAAAATAGCTTTAGACATAATCGCACCTCCTCCTATAATTTGATTTCAATGTCTACGCCAGCCGGCAGGTCGAGTCTCATCAAAGCGTCAACAGTTTTATTGGAAGCTTCGAGAATATCGATCAAGCGTTTGTGCGTACGCAGTTCGAACTGTTCACGAGAGTCTTTGTTTACGTGGGGCGAACGCAGAATCGTGAAGATGTTCTTTTCCGTCGGAAGCGGAATCGGGCCAGATACCATAGCACCTGTCCGTTTCGCCGTATCGACGATTTTCGCCGCGCTCTGATCCAACGTCTTGTGGTCATAAGCTTTGAGGCGAATTCTGATTCTTTCCTGTTTTGCCATTACTTAATTCCTCCTAACGTCCATTTCTTAGAATAGACTGCTCCATAGGAGTTTCCCCGCAGGGCGGGCAACATCCTATATCATAGTTTTTTTACGCATAGTCAGGGCATCCCCTGTTGTCGCGTACTTAGATAGTTTACTACAAAAAGAGCGGGCATGCAAGGATTTTTCTACGTTTTTCCGTACTTTTTCCAGGGAGCCGAATCAATTTTGCATGGAATTTATTCTGTAAAATCATGGTAAAGAAAAGAGCTGCAAGCCAATGCTTGCAGCTCTTTCTATGTCTTAATTTGCTCGTAATCTTACGGCAAATTACGCTTCGATTTCGGATACGACGCCTGCGCCTACCGTACGGCCGCCTTCGCGGATAGCGAAGCGGAGGCCCGGTTCAATAGCGATCGGCGTAATGAGTTCTACGTCCATCTTTACGTTATCGCCAGGCATGCACATTTCCGTGCCTTCCGGCAATTTGATAACGCCCGTTACGTCCGTCGTGCGGAAGTAGAACTGCGGACGGTAGCCGTTGAAGAACGGCGTATGACGGCCGCCTTCGTCCTTCGTCAATACGTATACCTGTGCTTTGAACGTCGTGTGCGGATGAATCGTTCCCGGTTTTGCCAATACCTGGCCGCGTTCGATTTCCTTACGGTCGATGCCGCGGAGCAATGCGCCGATGTTGTCGCCGGCTTCTGCCAGGTCGAGAAGCTTACGGAACATTTCTACGCCCGTTACGACGGTCTGTTTCGGTTCGTCGGACAAGCCTACGATTTCGACTGCGTCGCCTACTTTAACCGTACCGCGTTCTACACGGCCCGTTGCTACGGTGCCGCGGCCCGTAATCGTGAATACGTCTTCGACAGGCATCAGGAACGGTTTGTCCGTCGGACGGTCCGGCGTCGGGATGTATTCGTCAACAGCGTCCATCAGTTTGAGGATAGACTGTTTTGCTTCTTCGTCGCCTTCGAGGGCTTTCAATGCGGAGCCTACGACGATAGGTACTTCATCGCCGGGGAAATCGTAGGAGCTCAGGAGGTCACGGACTTCCATTTCTACGAGTTCGATCAGTTCGGGGTCGTCAACCTGGTCAGCTTTGTTGAGGTATACGACGATAGCCGGTACGCCTACCTGGCGGGCCAACAGGATGTGTTCGCGAGTCTGGGGCATCGGGCCGTCAGCTGCGCTTACGACGAGGATCGCGCCGTCCATCTGAGCAGCGCCGGTGATCATGTTCTTAACATAGTCGGCGTGGCCCGGGCAGTCAACGTGAGCATAGTGACGGTTGTCCGTTTCGTATTCAACGTGAGCCGTGTTGATCGTAATGCCGCGTTCGCGTTCTTCCGGAGCCTTATCGATATCAGCATAGTCTTCGAATTTAGCATAGCCTTTTTCGGACAATACTTTCGTAATAGCAGCCGTCAACGTCGTTTTGCCATGGTCAACGTGACCAATCGTGCCGATGTTAACATGGGGTTTGGTTCTTTCGTAATGTTCTTTTGCCATTTTGCAGTTCCTCCAATGTAATTAAAATATTAGCCTTTGTCATTAATGACTTTTTCAGCTACGTTCTTAGGAACTTCTTCGTAGTGATCGAAAGTCATCGTATAAACGCCACGTCCCTGCGTCTTAGAACGCAAATCCGTTGCATAGCCAAACATTTCAGCCAAGGGTACGAAACCGTTGATATGTTCAGCGCCGCCGCGCATTTCCATGCCGTCAACGCGGCCGCGACGAGAGTTCAAGTCGCCGATGACATCGCCCATGTATTCTTCAGGGACGACGACTTCGACTTTAACATACGGTTCGAGAAGAACAGGATCGGCTTTCTTTGCGCCTTCTTTAAAGCCCATGGAGCCGGCAATCTTAAATGCCATTTCCGAAGAGTCGACATCATGATAGGAGCCGTCGAATACGATAACCTTGATATCGACCATGGGGAAACCAGCCAAAACGCCTGTTTCCATAGCTTCTTTTACGCCGGCTTCGACAGAGCCGATATATTCTTTCGGAATTGCGCCGCCGACAACTTTGTTTTCAAATTCAAAGCCTGCACCGGCTTCCTGCGGAATAAGTTCAAGCCAGCAGTCGCCGTACTGACCGCGGCCGCCGGACTGACGAACGAAACGGCCTTCCTGCTTGACGCTCTTGCGAATCGTTTCGCGGTAAGCAACCTGCGGTTTGCCGACGTTGCAGTCTACCTTGAATTCACGAGCCATACGGTCGACGATAATATCCAAGTGGAGTTCGCCCATGCCGGAAATGATCGTCTGACCTGTTTCGGCATCGGTCTTAACCTTGAAGGTCGGATCTTCTTCAGCCAAACGAGCCAATGCAATACCCATTTTTTCCTGGTCAGCTTTGGTCTTCGGTTCTACGGCAACAGAAATAACCGGTTCAGGGAATTCCATCTTTTCAAGGATGATGGGGTGTTTTTCATCGCACAGCGTATCGCCTGTCGTCGTATCTTTCAAGCCGACGATAGCGCCGATATCGCCGCAGTATGCTTCCTGTACTTCTTCGCGATGGTTTGCGTGCATACGCAGGATACGGCCTACGCGTTCTTTCTTGCCTTTCGTGGAGTTGAACACGTACGTGCCGGACTGAAGCGTACCGGAGTAAATACGGAAGAAAGCTAATTTACCGACAAAGGGGTCAGCCATGATCTTAAAGGCCAAGGCAGAGAACGGTTCTTTGTCGTCAGCTTTACGGCTGTCGTCTTCACCTGTATCGGGATTTACACCGGCAACAGGCGGAATATCGAGCGGAGACGGCATATAGTCGACAACGGCGTCGAGGAGCATCTGAATACCCTTATTCTTGTAAGCAGAGCCGCAAAGTACGGGGAACATCTTGTTGCTTACAACGGCGTTGCGGATAGCTGCCTTGATTTCGTCGATGGAGATTTCTTCACCGTCGAGGTATTTCATCATGAGCTCATCGTCCGTTTCGCAGACGGCTTCAAGCATGATCTGATGATATTCTTCAGCTTCGTCTTTCATGTCGTCCGGAATATCAACGACTTCGATTTCCTTGCCGAGAGCATCGTCATATACTTCAGCTTTCATCGTAACGAGGTCGATGATGCCGCTGAACGTCGCTTCAGAGCCAATCGGCAGCTGGATCGCTACGGCGTTAGCCTGAAGGCGGTCCTTCATCATCTGAACGCAGTTCAGGAAATCAGCGCCCGTCGTATCCATCTTATTGATGAAAGCGATACGGGGAACATGGTAGTGTTCAGCCTGACGCCATACCGTTTCAGACTGCGGTTCTACGCCGCCTTTAGCCGAAAATACGGCAACAGAGCCGTCCAAAACGCGAAGAGAACGTTCAACTTCAACTGTAAAGTCAACGTGCCCCGGGGTATCGATGATGTTGATACGATGACCTTTCCAATGAGCCGTCGTTGCAGCGGAAGTGATCGTAATGCCGCGTTCCTGTTCCTGCGCCATCCAGTCCATCGTTGCGGCGCCGTCGTGAACTTCGCCGATTTTATGAACGCGGCCGGTGTAGAAAAGGATACGTTCTGTCGTCGTGGTTTTACCGGCATCGATGTGGGCCATGATACCAATATTTCTCGTTTTTTCCAAGGGAAATTCTCTTGCCACGATTTTTTCCACTCCTCAAATAAAAAACTTAAATAATTACCAGCGATAATGAGCAAAGGCCTTGTTGGCTTCTGCCATCTTGTGGGTATCTTCTTTCTTTTTGATAGCTGCGCCAGTATTGTTGAAAGCGTCCATCAATTCAGCGGCAAGCTTTTCTTTCATCGTACGTTCGCCGCGTTTACGAGCGTAGCCGACAGTCCAGCGGATGCCGAGGGACAGGCGGCGGTCAGCGCGTACTTCAACGGGAACCTGGTAGTTGGCACCGCCTACACGGCGAGCGCGAACTTCCAAAACAGGCATTACATTGTTGAGAGCCTGTTCAAAAACTTCTAAGGGATCTTTATTCATCTTAGAACGGATAATGTCGAATGCGTCGTATACGATAGATTCAGCGACGCCTTTTTTACCGTCCAACATAACTTTGTTGATGAAGCGCGTTACCAATTTAGAATGGTACACCGGATCCGGCAGCACATCGCGCTTCGGCACAGGGCCTTTTCTTGGCATGTCTAATTCCTCCTTTATAATATGCAGGTTATCGGTTCATCTGATCAGGCAATACGATTATTTACCCTTTTTAGCGCCGTATTTAGAACGGGACTGCTGACGGTTTGCAACGCCAGCCGTATCCAAGGCACCGCGGATGATGTGATAACGTACACCAGGAAGGTCTTTAACACGACCGCCTCTGATTAATACTACACTGTGTTCCTGTAAATTGTGACCAATGCCAGGAATATAAGCTGTTACTTCGATGGAGTTCGTCAAGCGAACACGGGCAACTTTACGCAGAGCAGAGTTAGGTTTTTTCGGCGTAGCCGTGTATACACGAGTGCAGACGCCGCGTTTCTGCGGGCAGTTTTTCAAAGCCGGCGCCGTGGATTTCGTTACAGAATCCTGACGACCCTTACGAACTAATTGGCTGATTGTTGGCATGTGGGCACCTCCTCTCCAAACAATTAGATTTATAATGTAATCATCATCAGAAAAATATCTGACGATGATATTACCAAAGTTACTTCAACACTCCAACGGCCGCTGCCTTGACTTTAATGCGGCAGGCTATGCCGAGCTCTGCCATCGTATTGGAACGGTCGACGGCGATGCCTGCCTCCTCCGCATACGCGAGAAGCGGCGCGACGACCTGTTCGTCACAGTCGTTAGCAACATACAGCTGGGTGACTTCGTTTCGTTTCATTGCTTTAAGCGTTTGCTTTGCCCCTACGGTCTTGCGGACATTGCCCGCCAGTTCCAAGCTCACGAAACATCACTCCTTACATCTTGCAAATTGCGCGCAGCACCTTCGCCGCGACACTTAGACATTGTAGCATTCCCCCATAGGAATGTCAATGTGTTTTTCGTAAAAACTGCGTAACTAAGACATTTTTTATTACACTCATCCGGGTGTATCTTACAAGGTAAAAAA
The DNA here is from genome assembly GCF_012027795.1 of Megasphaera sp. SW808. Classification (NCBI taxonomy): domain Bacteria; kingdom Bacillati; phylum Bacillota; class Negativicutes; order Veillonellales; family Veillonellaceae; genus Megasphaera; species Megasphaera sp. SW808. The sequence goes on along the minus strand of NZ_SJOT01000028.1, from coordinate 13,116 downwards.
CAGAGACCTCTCTTACGAGAGGTCTCTGTACAGTGCTATAACGTCAGAGCTTAATGGCCCGCTTCGGGAGCTGTCGCCGTTACGTCGTCGCAGTCTACGACGGAGCCGTCTTCATCTTCATACGATATGGACGGTACGGTTTTGACAACCTTTACCTTGCGGTACCGGCTCATGCCGGTGCCGGCGGGAATCAGCTTGCCGATAATAACGTTTTCCTTCAAGCCGAGCAAGGGATCAATCTTGCCCTTGATAGCCGCATCCGTCAATACGCGGGTCGTTTCCTGGAACGACGCAGCCGACAAGAACGATTCCGTCGCCAACGCGGCTTTCGTAATACCGAGCAGCATCGGCTTGCCGATGGCCGGCTTGCCGCCTGCAGCCTGAATACGGCGGTTCGTGTCTTCGAAAATATTGACGTCGACGTAATCGCCCGGCAGCATATCGGCGTCACCGGCGTCTTCAATCTTCATCTTGCGGAGCATCTGACGCACGATAACTTCGATGTGTTTGTCGTTGATACCAACGCCCTGGGATTTATATACCTTCTGCACTTCGTATACGAGGTAGCGCTGCGTAGCTTCTACACCCAGAATGCGAAGGATGTCGTGAGGATTGATGGAACCCGACGTAATACGGCTGCCCTTCGTGATGACGTCGCCTTCATGAACGACTAAGTGAGCTCCGTACGGGATGGTGTAGCTGCGTTCTTCGCCGTCTTTATTTACGACGTGAACGATATTGATGTCATGGTGGTCTTCTTTTTCCGTAATGGAAACGACGCCGTCGATTTCCGTGACGATAGCGTTGCCCTTCGGCTTACGGGCTTCAAACAATTCTTCGACACGGGGAAGACCCTGGGTAATATCCCCTGCCGACGCAACGCCGCCTGTGTGGAACGTACGCATCGTCAGCTGCGTGCCCGGTTCGCCGATGGACTGGGCCGCGATAGTGCCGACCGATTCGCCGACATTTACCTTGCTGCCCGTGCCCAGGTCGCGGCCGTAGCACTTAGCGCAGACACCGTAACGGCTGTGGCAGGTAAGGACGGAACGAATCCGGACCTTATCGTAATATTTAGCGATTTCTTTCGCCTGGTCGGCCATGATTTCTTCATTAATCGGAACGATGACTTCGCCCGTATTCGGGTTGACCAAGGTTTCCGCCGCCGTACGGCCTTCGATTCGTTCTTCCAGCGGTTCAATGACGCCGTCGCCTTCGACGATAGCCGTAACTTCTACGCCGCGGATATCGTTATTGCGTACTTTTACTTCCGTTACGTCGCTGGAAAGGATGCGTTCGATAGCATCTTCTGTCAGTGCCGTGCCAGCCGGGCAGATTTCCATGCCGTTGGAATCAATCACTGCCGTTTCAACGGTTTTGCCAAGCATATTATCGACCATAGACTTGCGAAGCGCCGCGCGGAAGCCTTCTTCCGGAGCTCCCAGCGTAACGACTTCAACTAAGTTCGTATGGTTCATATCATCGTTTATATCCATCTGGCTGCCCTGGAGATACAGCTTCGGCAGCTTGTGCTCGATAACCGTATCCATATCGTCTGTCGTCAGCAAATGGCCTTCTTCGAACACGACGTCTGCAGTTTCCGGATCGATCGCCGGTTTCGCCAAGACGCGGCCAATCAGTTTTTCCCGCAGGAGGTTGACAGCCTGACGGCACGAGCTGGCCAGACGGGCCCGTTCGCGGACGAGGTCGATGCCGAATACGTCGCAGTCGTCTTCGCGAACGATGACGTCCTGCGATACGTCGACGAGACGACGGGTCAGGTAGCCCGAGTCAGCCGTACGCAGAGCCGTGTCGGCCAAACCCTTACGGGCGCCGTGGCTCGACGTAAAGTAATCCAATACGGACAGGCCTTCGCGGAAGTTCGCCTTGATCGGCAAGTCGATGATACGGCCGGACGGGTCAGCCATCAAGCCGCGCATGCCGGCAACCTGACGAATCTGCTGTTTATTACCGCGGGCACCGGAGTCAGCCATCATAAAGATGGAGTTGAACGGGTCCATGTTATCCATCATGGCTTCCGTCACGTCGTCCGTCGCCTTTTCCCAAATGGAGCAGGTCTTGCGGTACCGTTCGTCTTCCGTAATCAAGCCGCGGAGGTACATTTTCGTAACATTCTGAACCTTCTTGTCGGCTTCGTTGAGAATATCCCATTTTTCAGCAGGGATCTGAATATCCGAAATAGCGATGGACATGCCGGCCTGCCGCGCGTAATGATAACCGATAGCCTTGATGCGGTCAAGGAGGGCCGCTGTCTTCGTATTGCCTACGAGATGGAAGCAAGCGTCGACAAGCTTGCCGATTTCCTTCTTATTCATCAGTACACCAAGGCAGTTGACATCGACAAATTCTTTTCCTTCTTTGAAGGCAGCTACCGCTTCTTTATCTACCTTATTAGCCGGCAGCGGACGAATGGCCAGGAGGTCTACGCCGAAGGCTTCCTTCAGCTGGGAGAAACCATAGTCTAAAATATGGCCGTTTTCATCTTTAATCTTTACGAGATGCGTCGAATCGATGATGCCGTTTTCATAGGCAAACTTCGTATCTTCGGGATTGGTAAATACCATGACCTTGTCCGTATGATACAAGCGGAGTGGTTCGTACACCTGATAGTTGTACAGCAGCTTGCCCGCCGTCGTTTCGATAATACCGTGGCCGGGAATGCGGACCTTGATGACCGCTTCGATATCGATAGCCTTGGCATCATACGCCAGCATGACTTCATCGTAATTAGAGAACATCTTGCCTTCGCCCAAGGCTCCCGGTTTAACAAGGGTCAGGTAATAAGCACCAAGCACCATATCCTGCGTCGGTACGGCAACAGGCTTGCCGTCCTTCGGCGCCAAAATGTTGTGTGCCGAAAGCATGAGCGTTCTCGCTTCAGCCTGGGCTTCTACGGACAAGGGCAGATGGCAGGCCATCTGGTCGCCGTCGAAGTCGGCATTGAAGGCGGTGCAGACCAGAGGATGCAGCTTAATGGCCCGGCCTTCCCAAAGAATCGGTTCGAAGGCCTGAATACCTAAACGGTGCAGCGTCGGGGCGCGGTTCAAGAGTACCGGATGTTCCTGAATAACGTCTTCCAGCACGTCCCACACTTCCGGGCTGACGCGTTCGACCTTTTTCTTAGCATTTTTAATGTTCGTAGCAATGCCTTTTTCTACGAGTTTTTTCATGACGAAGGGCTTGAACAATTCCAAAGCCATTTCTTTCGGCAGGCCGCACTGATGCATTTTCAGCTCCGGTCCGACGACGATAACGGAACGGCCGGAATAGTCGACACGCTTACCTAACAGATTCTGACGGAAGCGGCCTTGTTTCCCCTTGAGCATATCCGACAAGGATTTAAGAGGACGGTTGCCCGGCCCGGTGACAGGGCGGCCGCGGCGGCCGTTGTCGATCAGGGCGTCGACAGCTTCCTGAAGCATGCGCTTTTCATTGCGGACAATGATATCGGGAGCGCCTAATTCCAGCAGCCGGCTCAGGCGGTTATTTCGGTTAATGACGCGGCGGTACAGGTCGTTTAAGTCCGACGTAGCAAAGCGGCCGCCGTCGAGCTGTACCATCGGGCGCAGTTCCGGGGGAATGACGGGAATCACGTCCATGACCATCCATTCCGGTTTGTTGCCGGAATGGCGGAAGGCTTCGACGACTTCCAGGCGGCGGATCGCCCGGACCCGGCGCTGGCCGGAAGAATCGCGCAGCTCGTCGCGCAGTTCTTTATTGAGTTTTTCCAAGTCCAGTCCCTGGAGTAATTCCTTAACGGCTGCCGCGCCCATGCCGACGCGGAATTTATCGCCGTACATATCGAGATACTGGCGGTATTCCGTTTCCGTCAGGAGCTGCTGCTTCGTCAGCGGCGTATCGCCCGGGTCCAGGACGATATACGAGGCAAAATACAATACCTTTTCCAGCGAACGGGGCGAAATGTCGAGAATCAGGCCCATCCGGCTGGGAATTCCTTTAAAATACCAAATATGAGATACAGGCGTAGCCAGTTTGATATGGCCCATCCGTTCGCGGCGAACCTTCGCTCGCGTTACTTCAACGCCGCAGCGGTCGCAGACAACGCCTTTATAGCGAATGCGTTTGTATTTTCCGCAATGGCATTCCCAGTCTTTCGTAGGCCCGAAAATGCGTTCGCAGAATAAACCGTCCCGTTCCGGTTTCAATGTACGGTAATTGATCGTTTCCGGTTTCTTTACTTCGCCGTGCGACCATTCAAGGATCTTTTCCGGAGAAGCCAGTCCAATCCGCATGGAATCAAATTCGTTCACGTCTAGCACTAATACCGCTCCCTTCTATTAGTCTTCATCTTCGTTAATAGTATCGTCGTTCAGATGTTCCGCTTCGGCAACGGCGTCGAGGCTCATGGCGCTCATAATATCATCTTCATCGCCGTTGGCAACCGGTTCTTCTGCCGGTTCGCCGTCTCCGGCTTCATCAGCCAGGGGCGCCGACGGGCTGTCCATGCCTTCGCCTTCCATAACGCGGCGGAGTTCATCTGTCTGTTCCGGTTCTACATCGTCTTCGTCATCCAGTTCCTTGATGACAACTTCTTCGCCGTCTTCATTGAGAATCTGGACATCTAAGCCGATAGCCTGCAATTCTTTAAGCAATACCTTGAAGGATTCAGGAACGCCCGGTTCAGGAATATTTTCGCCTTTAACAATTTTTTCATACGCTTTGACACGGCCGACGACATCGTCAGACTTGACTGTCAGCATTTCCTGCAGCGTGTATGCCGCGCCGTATGCTTCCAAAGCCCAAACTTCCATTTCGCCGAAACGCTGGCCGCCGAACTGAGCTTTACCGCCCAGAGGCTGCTGCGTAACCAGGGAGTACGGGCCAGTCGAACGAGCGTGGATCTTATCGTCGACCAGATGATGCAGCTTGAGGAAGTACGTGTAACCGACGGTTACGCGGCGGTCCATCGGTTCGCCTGTACGGCCGTCGTACAGGACGGATTTGCCGTCTTCCGGCAATCCAGCGATGCGCAGAGATTCGAATACGTCTTCAGCCTGCGCGCCGTCAAATACCGGCGTCGCAATGTGAATGCCGGCCTTATCGGGCTTCGGCATGCCGTACGTATCGAAATCGTAACCGGCTCCGCGCAGCTTCGCTTCCAAATTCGGATTCATCTTTTTAATCTGAACGCCCAGTTCATGCATAGCCCAGCCGAGGTGGGTTTCCAAAATCTGACCGATGTTCATACGAGACGGTACGCCCAAGGGATTCAGCACGATCTGAACAGGCGTGCCGTCGGGAAGGAACGGCATGTCTTCCTGACGCATTACGCGGGATACGACACCCTTGTTTCCGTGACGACCGGCCATCTTGTCGCCTTCGTGAATCTTACGCTTCTGTGCAATGTATACGCGGACGAGGCGGTTAACGCCCGGCGGCAGTTCATCGTTGTTTTCACGGGAGAAAATGCGGACGTTGACGACCTTGCCCGATTCGCCGTGAGGCACGCGCAGCGACGTATCGCGGACTTCCCGTTCCTTGTCGCCGAAAATAGCGCGCAGGAGGCGTTCTTCCGGCGTCAGCTCCGTTTCGCCTTTCGGCGTAACTTTGCCGACGAGGACGTCGCCGGGGAATACGTCGGCGCCGATCATGATGATGCCGTTTTCGTCGAGGTTTTTCGTGCTGTCTTCGCTGACGTTCGGAATTTCGCGGGTAATTTCTTCAGAGCCCAGCTTCGTGTCGCGGGCGTCGCATTCATATTCTTCAATATGGATAGACGTATATAAGTCGTTCTTCGGCAATTCTTCGCTGAGAAGAACGGCGTCTTCGTAGTTATAGCCTTCCCAAGGCATGTACGCTACGAGGATGTTGTAGCCCAACGCCAATTCGCCGCCGTCCGTAGCCATGCCATCGGCCAGTACCTGGCCTTCCGTAACGCGTTCGTTCTTGTATACCAAGGGGCGCTGGTTAATGCAGGTGCTCTGGTTGGAACGGACGAATTTAATCAAGCGGTATGTATCAATAGAGCCGGAATCGGTTCTTACTTTAATTTCATCGCCTGTTACGCGGCATACGACGCCGTCGTGCTTAGCCAGTACGCATACGCCTGAGTCGCAGGCAGCTTTATATTCCATGCCCGTGCCGACGAGCGGAGCCTGCGTGCGGAGGAGCGGCACGGCCTGACGCTGCATGTTCGCGCCCATGAGCGCGCGGTTGGCGTCGTCGTTTTCCAGGAACGGAATCATGGATGTACCGACGGAAACAACTTCCTTAGGCGATACGTCCATGAAATCGACGCGGTCGGCCGGGAATTCACGCGTATCTTCACCGTGACGGCAAGCGACGCGGCTGTGTACAAAATGACCGTCTTCGGTCAGCGGTTCGTTAGCCTGGGCGATGATATACTGTTCTTCTTCATCTGCCGTGATATACCAAACGTCGTTTGTAACGACATGGGTTTCCTTATCGACGCGGCGGTACGGCGCTTCAATAAAGCCGAATTCATTTACCTTGCCGAAGCAGGCCAGCGAAGAAATCAGGCCGATGTTCGGACCTTCAGGCGTTTCTACAGGGCACATGCGGCCGTAGTGGGAGTGATGAACGTCGCGGACTTCAAACCCTGCCCGTTCACGGGACAAGCCGCCGGGGCCCAAGGCGCTGAGACGGCGTTTATGCGTGATTTCAGCCAGCGGGTTCGTCTGGTCCATGAACTGGGACAACTGGCTGGAACCGAAGAATTCTTTAATCGCTGCAACGACAGGACGGATATTGATCAGGACCTGAGGCGTAATGCTTTCGGCGTCCTGAATCGTCATGCGTTCGCGGACGACGCGTTCCATACGGGTCAGGCCGATGCGGAACTGGTTCTGGAGCAGTTCGCCGACGCAGCGGAGGCGGCGGTTGCCCAAATGGTCGATGTCGTCGACGGTGCCGAAGCCGTCCATGAGGTTCAGCAGGTAATCTATGTTGGCGATAATATCTTCGCGGGTAATCGTGCGGTGATCGTACGGCAGATTGCTGTTATTGCAGATAATCTTATATACAGACCCGTCAATTTTTTCTACGAAGGCTTCTACGAGCCCTTCGCCGGAGAATACGCCGCTTTCTTTAATCCTGTTTACTTCAGCCGCGCCGATTTCCGTATGGGCGTCGACGATCACTTCGCCCGTTTCGGGATGAACGATCGGTTCATGGAGCGTCAAGCCGAATAAGCGGCGTTCCCAGCCCAGCTTTTTGCCGGCTTTATAGCGGCCGACGCGGGCCATATCGTACCGGCGGGAGTCGAAAAACAGCCCTTCGAACAAATTGCGGGCGCTTTCTACTGTCGGCGGTTCGCCGGGGCGGAGCTTTTTATAGATTTCTACGAGGGCTTCATCCTGGTTTTCCGTCGTATCTTTTTCAAAGGTATCCTTGAGCCGCTTATCGTCGAAGAACAAATCGAGGATTTCTGCGTTGGAAGACCAGCCCAGGGCGCGGATCAGCACCGTGACGGGGATTTTGCGGTTGCGGTCTATGCGGGCGTATACAATGCCGTTTACGTCCGTTTCCAGTTCGATCCAGGCACCGCGGTTCGGAATGACCGTAGAGTTATACAACATGGTGCCCATCGGATCGCGTTCGCAGCCGTAATATACGCCCGGCGAGCGCACGAGCTGGCTGACGATAACGCGTTCTGCCCCATTGATAATAAATGTACCTGTATCTGTAATCAGCGGGAAATCCCCCATGAATACTTCCTGGTCTTTAATTTCCCCTGTTTCATGATTGACAAGACGGATCTGAACCCGAAGCGGCGCGGCATATGTCGTGTCTCGTTCCTTGCATTCCCGGATGTCATACTTAGGTTCCCCCAGTTTGAAATCTTCAAAGGATAAAGACAAGTTGCCCGATGCATCTTCGATGGGCGAAATATCTTGAAAAATATCTTTCAGCCCTTTTTCTAAGAACCATTCATAAGATTTGTTCTGCAAATCCAACAAATGAGGCATTTTTAAGACCTCGTTAATCTTAGCATACGTGTATCGAGTTCTTTTCCCTACTTGTACAGGTTTGAACATGCTGATTCTTCACCCCTTATAAAAAGTAAACCATGATATAATCGCGTCGTAAAGGCATCTTCAAAAGCGACAAAAAAGCAAGGCTCCGTAATAAAACTTGAACCTTGCTTAATTTTTTGTTCACCGGAAGCGCTTCCTCCATGTACCTCATAATATCATCAATTGAACATTTTGCAATGAGTTATTATAGCACACGTTTCTGCTTCCGTCAATATTTATTTTTCTTATTTCTGAATACGGGCCAGCGTGTAGTTCTTTTTGCCCTTGCGCACGATAACGTACTTGCCGTTTGAATTCTTATGAGGCACGACGATTTCGTCGAGAGCCTGGACCTTTACGCCGTTGATCGTCACGGCGCCGTTCGTGATATCTTCGCGGGCCTGGCGCTTGGATTTGTAAATCGTCGAATCGACAAGCCAGTTTACGACGTCCTTTTCTTCGTTCGATACGTCGACCGTCGGCATCTTGCCAAAGGCCTGGGTCAGTTCGTGCTCCGTCAAATCGGCAATGCTGCCGTGATAGAGGGCTTCCGTAATATTCTGCGCTTCCTTCAGCGCTTCAGGGCTGTGGACGAAGGTCGTTACTTCTTCCGCCAAACGGCGCTGAGCCAGACGTTTTTCCGGTTCCGTCTTGACGGCTTCTTCCAGGGCGTCGATTTCTTCCTTACTGAGGAAGGTGAAGTATTTCAAATATTTGACGACGTCAGCGTCATCCTGATTCAGCCAGAACTGATAGAATTCGAAAGGAGACGTCTTTTCCGGATCCAGCCATACGGCTCCGCCGGCGGTCTTGCCGAACTTCGTGCCGTCCGACTTCAGCATGAGGGGAATCGTCAGGCCGTAGGCTCGGGCGTCGCTGCCGTGCATCTTATGAATCGTATCGATGCCGGCCGTAATATTGCCCCACTGGTCGGCGCCGCCGATCTGAAGCTGGACGTCGTTGTGTGTGAAGAGATGTTCAAAGTCGATAGACTGCAGAATCTGATAGGAAAATTCCGTAAAGGAAATGCCCGCTTCCAGACGGCTTGCGACAACTTCCTTCGCCAGCATCGTATTGACGCTGAACAGCTTGCCGTAATCGCGGAGGAAGTTCAGCAAATCGATTTTGCTCAGCCAGTCGTAGTTGTTTACGAAAGAAATATTCGAGCCTTCGCCGAACAAATGAATAAACTGGGCTTTTAATTTTTCCGCGTTTTCATGGATTTTTTCAATGGTCTGCAGCTGCCGTTCCGTCTTGCGGCCGCTCGGATCGCCGATAACGCCTGTGCCGCCGCCGATGACGACATAGGGATGATGACCTGCCAAGGCAAAGCGTTTCAGCATCATAAAGGGAATTAAATGGCCGATATGCATGCTGTCTCCCGTCGGGTCTACGCCGCAGTACAAGGACACGCTCTTTTCTTCCGTCAGCTTGCGCAAGCCTTCTTCGTCGGTCATCTGATTTACGGCGCCGCGCCAAGACAATTCATCAATAATATTCATCGAACCCGCTCCTTTTACCGTTATATTTATGGATATGCAAAAAGTATCTTTACCGTACTAATTATACTCATCCGACATGCGTCCGTCAATAAAAGCCCGAAACCTCGCGCTGCCTTCTTCGTTTTACGGAGTCCCGCGCTGAAGCCATTTAAACATAGCCGTCCCCGCCAGGCCGGACATCACAGACGCGGCTACGATGGCAGTTTTGGCCGTCATCAGCGCCTGCCCGTCCGCAAAGGCCAGGGCAGCGATAAACAGGGACATGGTAAAGCCGATGCCGCCCAGCATGCCAGCGCCTAGAAAGTGGGCCGTCCGAACGCCGGCCGGCAAGGCTGCGACGCGAAGGCGTATCAGGCCGTATACGGATAAGAAAATGCCCAGAGGCTTGCCGAGAAACAGCCCGGCCATGATGCCCAGGCCGACAGGCGTCAGCAAGTTTCCCACGCTGCCGCCGTCTATGGCAATGCCGGCGTTGCTCAAAGCAAATACGGGCATGACGAAAAACGCCGACCACGGCGTCAGCCTATGCTCCAGCTTTCTGAGCAGGCTCTCGCCGTGCGTTTCTTCCGTTCCGGCCGGAATGGAAAAGCCCAAGAGGACACCGGCAATCGTCGGATGAATCCCGCCCTGCAGAAACGCATACCACAGCAGCCCTCCTCCAATCAGGTACAAAAGGACCGACTGGACGTTGCGCCGCGACAGCCAAAACAGCGCGAGCAAAACGGCGGCTCCGGCCAACAGGGACGGACCGTGCAAATCGGACGAATAAAACAAGGCGATGACTAAAATACCGCCCAAGTCATCGACAATCGCCAGGGCCGTCAAAAATACAACGACAGCTCGCGGCGCCCGCGGCGCGGCAAAGGCCAGTACGCCTAAGGAAAAGGCAATATCCGTAGCCATCGACACGCCCCAGCCGGAAATCGTCGGCTTTCCAATGTTAAAAGCCGTATATAACAGCGCCGGCACGACCATGCCTCCGACAGCCGCCGCAATGGGAAGAAGCGTAGACGACGGCGATTTCAGTTCGCCGAATAAAAATTCCCGCTTGATCTCCATGCCGATGACGAAGAAAAACACGGCCATCAGCCCGTCGTTAATCCAATGAAGCAGCGACATGGACAGCTGGAAATCCCCCATCCCGACGGACAGCTTCCAATGCAGGATCTCTTCATAGGCGGCTGCCCATGGAGAATTGGCAAGGCCCATCGCCATGACGGCAAAGGTGAGAAGAACGATGCCGCTGGACGCTTCCTGCTTGAAGAACCGTTGAAACGGCATGATCATTTGGCGCGATTGCTCTTGAATACGTTCGTAAATATCTTTGTTCATGTGACTCTCCTTTTATGGAATCCGCAGAAAACAGCACCGCACAGCCTGCTGTTTTCTGCGTTATCCTATTATATCATACGGTCATCACATTTCCGCATACTCTGCATGTGCAAAATATGCAACATCTATATCAAAAACGTACAGTATGCAAAAAGAGGAAACAGACCTTCCATCTGTCTCCTCTTACGCCCGTATTTCCGGTTATATTTCTTTTTCTTCAGGCCGTTCCAGGATAATGCCCTGGCGGTATGCATGCAGCAGCGCTTTCAAATCGTCGATCATCTGCAGCAGCTTTTTGCCGTTGTCCGTGTCGCCGATCATAACGCGCTTCGGCTCCAGTTCGACCTGCGTCGATTCCGAATCGATATCGGCGTTGTTCATCAATACCTGCGTGACATCCTTAAAGGGATAATGGGCTTTGATGCGGATGCCGTGAGAATTGAAAATTAAGGTGTAGCCGGCAATGCCCGTCGATCCCTGATAGGCCTTGCAGAACCCGCCGTCTATGCAGATTTCCTTCCCTTCCGCACGAATCGGGCTTTCCCCTTTCTTGACCTTGACCGGCGTATGGCCGTTGATGATATGGCCCTGGGGAGAATCGATGCCGAATTCATGGAGGATTTTTATGCATTCATCCCGATCCCGGTTGAGATGGTAATAATCGTTCTGCGGTTCTTTCCACGTCGACTGATCGACGATATAGCTCCGTTCAAAGGTCTTGACAATTCGGCCCGATACAGGAGAATCTATGCCGCACCACATGTACCACATATAATCCAGGCTGTTCGTATCCCGCTTGTCATAGGCCTGACGGGCGATAAAATCGACCATATCCATGAAAGCCTTTCCCTTATACGGCTTGCCGTTGAGATAAATTTCTTTAAAGCTGCCGTCTTCATTGAGAGGAACGCCGCCATGGAACAAGAGGTTGTTGTTATAGCTGCGGTACAGCGAGCCGTGACTGTATAAGAAGCGGATATGGCGCTGCAGCCGTTCGCTTTCCAGGAATTCCGATTGAATGGCCGCCATGATGCGGTGTTCTTCCGGCGACAATTTATAAGGATCCTGCGGATCAACTGTCGGAAAATCCGTCGTTGTCAGCTCATAGGTCTGGCCGTCCAGCGTAATCGTCCCCTGTTTCCAGTCAATTTTATGGAACATCAGGCGGTCGTCCATGTTGTATTCCGGATGGCGGATGATGACTTGTCCTTCCAGCTTGCTCAAAATGACGTTAATCGCCTTGACCATCGGCTCGATGCCGTCATCCTTTTTATAGGTATCCAACGCGAAAATAGCCAGAGGCCGGAGACTGATGCCGTAACCGCTTTCCAATATTTCCATATTATGATAGCGAATATTATTTCGCAGCGCATTGGCAATGCAGGCCTCGCTGCCGGCGGCCGCCCCCATCCACAGGATATCGTGGTTCCCCCACTGGATGTCGAGGGAATGATGATGCATGAGATAGTCCATGATCTTATCGGCATGGGGCCCGCGGTCGTAAATATCGCCGATAATGTGCAGGTGGTCTACGGCCAGCCGCTTGATCAAATCCGTCAGGGCGTAAATAAACTGCCGCGTGCTGCCCGTTTCTAAAATCGTATTCAATATCTTCATATGATATGCCCGGCGGTTTTTATCTTCGTCCGGCTGGGCATGGAGCAGTTCGTCAATGACGAAGCGGAACACCTTAGGCATAGCCTTACGCACTTTAGACCGCGTATATTTCGACGACAGCAGCTTGACCAGGCGAATCAGATGGCTCAGCGTCTTTTTCGCCCACTGATCCGTAATTGCTTTTTCCCGCTGCAGCATATCCAGCTTTTCCTTAGGATAATAAATCAGCGTCAATAAATCGTCCCGCTCCTCTGCCGTCATGGAGTTGGCGAATATCATTTCGACCTTTTCCCGAATGACGCCGGAGCAGTTATTTAAGATATGATAAAACGCTTCATATTCGCCGTGAAGGTCGCTCATAAAATGTTCCGTCCCCTTCGGCAAGTTGACGATGGCCTGCAAATTGATGATTTCCGTGAATGTTTCGGCCTGCGTTTTATATTCCTTGGACAGTAATTCCAGATACCGCAAGTATTCCGGAGAATATTTTTCACACGTTTCCATAAGACATAAATCCCCTTTTCTTCATGATATGGTATACAACGTATAGTCTTAATTTCTTTCTATTGTACACTATCTTATGGCATGTGACTAGGGATAAGTACAGAAAATCACAGTTCATCGACTATAAAAGACAGTAAGAGCGT